>CAJOKZ010000031.1 GCA_905235335.1 uncultured Succiniclasticum sp. | reverse complement strand
ATATGCAATATATCTCCTTGTGATAACTGTTTCAGCTTGTAATAATTGGCTCCCATCTCCGCTGCGACCTGACGGGCAATTCCCAATTTAATAAAATCTGTTTCTGTATCAATGACTACAGATGTTATTTTTGCTTTGTGAATCTGTTTCGCCAGTTTCATTGCGCTTTCTACCGGGTCTTCCCCGTCCTGCACAATAGAATTGGCCCTGCCGTCGGTTACCAGCACCAAAACCGGTTCCGTGTCCGGTTCTTTTCGTTTCTGCATGTCCAGCGTAACAAATGCCTGAGCCAGCCCTTCCGCCAGGGGAGTTTTTCCGCCTGTGGGAAGTTCTGCCAATCGTTTCTGCGCTAAATCCACGCTGCGTGTAATGGGCAGCAGTTCTTCCGCCGCTTTTCGCCGGAAGGCGATCATGCCTACCTTGTCCCGCTTCTGGTAGGCTTCCTGCAGCATGGCAAAGATAGCGCCTTTTACTGCTTTCATGCGTTCCCGGGCGCCCATGGAACCGCTGGCGTCTACCAAAAACAGAAAGGTTGTGCCGATTCGTTTTTCCCTGACGCGCTGCCGCAGATCAGCCTGCTGGATATTGATGGCGCAGTCATTTTTCGGCCGGTGCCGCTGATAGGGCGCCGCGGCCCGAATCGTGGCGTCAAAGGCCAGGTCGTTCACTTTTTCTTTGGGAAGCTCTGCCCGCACATAACGCCCCTGTTTCAGATCTGTTTTCGTCAGGCTGCGTTTGCCGCTGCCTTTGCGTTTGATCTGGTCTTTTCCCATGTCAAGCACCATTTTGGGAAAGGGGAAATGCATATCGATACCGTCAACTTTGTCTTCCTGATTGGAATTATTCTGCGAATCCTGGTCCGGCGGTTCCTGATCGTCTTCACCCTGATCCGGTTTGTCTTCCTCATTATTATCCGTATCGTTGTCAGGCGGCGGAGGTGGCATCCTGTCTTCCTGGTCGTCATCCGGAACCATGTCATCGTCTTCCGTGTCCGGCGGTTCCTCCATATCCTCCGGTTCTTCCTGAGGCGGCTGTTCTTCCGGCTGGGGTTCGGGAGGTTTGCGCATACGGTGCGGCAGCACGTACAGGGCTGCTTCTTCCATATCGTTGGGCAGGATGTACGTCCTTCCCGCCAGCGCCGCGATCGCTTTTGCCGTTTCCAGCAAATACAGATCGGCCCGGTGCCCGGCACAAAACGCCTGGGAACAGTATTGCACAGCCAGTTCCATCATGGCATCGCTGATTTCGACTTCAGGGAGTAGTTCCCTTGCTTTTCCAATCTGCGCCTGCAGCTGTTCCGTTTCTTGTTTAAATTTTGCGCGGAATGCGGTTGCGTCCTTTGCAAAATCCAGCAGACGCTGCATGATTTCTTTGCGCTGCTCTTTTTCTTTCAGGTTTTCCGTTTCCACAAACAAGCCGAAGCGGTCCAACAGATGATTGGGCAGCACCCCTTCGTGAGGGTCCATGGTGCCGATTACTGTGTATTCTGTTTTATGGACAAAAGAAATACCATCCCGCTCCACCCGGTTCTCCCCGGCCATGTTGATATCCAGTACGGCAGTCAGCAGTTCCGGCCGGAGCAGGTTTACTTCATCAATATAAATAATATTTCCATCAGCCCGGCCTAACAGGCCCGGTTCAAAACGGCGCTCGCCTTGGGACACGGCATGCTCCAGGTCGATACTGCCGAACAGCATATCTTCTGTCACATTCAGCGGAAGGTTCAACAGCTTCCTGTCGCCGGATAACGCCGCCGCGCCGCGCACCAGCACAGACTTTGCCGTACCGGTCACGCCGCTGATCAGAAGCCCGCCGGCTTTTTGGTTGACCAACGCAATAAGAATCGCGCGCTTGGCCTGCTCCTGTCCTGTAACGGCAGCAAAGGGATACCACTTGAAATAATCTGACATAATTATCCTTCCAGGACCGCAAGTACTTTTTCCATGTCCAGTGTTCCGTCTTCAAAGGGGCGGCGCCGCATACGGTGCGGCAGTGCCAGCCTTGCCGCGATCTTCAGGTCTTCTGTTTCGACAGAGGGGCTGCCGCGGAAGGCAGCCATGGTCATGGCCGTCTTGATCATCGTAATATCGGAACGGTGCCCGTCCACTCCCAGATCAATAGCCAGGTCAGCCGCCTTATCCAGCATCACGTCCGGCACGGCAACCTCCGGCAGCAGTTTTCCTGCCGCTGCGATTTTTTCAGCCAGTTCTTGCTGTTCTTTCCCATACGATGCAATAAAACCTTCCGGGTCTGCTTCATAAGCCAGACGGCGTTTGATGACTTCTTTCCGGTTTTCCCGGTCATGTTCGCCCGTAACCGTTACGGAAAGGGCAAAACGGTCAAGCAGCTGGGGGCGGATATCCCCTTCTTCCGGATTCATGGTGCCAACCAGCACAAAACGGGCCGGGTGGGAATAGGAAACCCCTTCCCGCTCCACCGTGTTCACGCCCATGGCAGCCGCGTCCAGCAGCACGTCCACCACATGGTCGTCCAACAGGTTGATTTCATCTACATATAAAATGTTCCGGTTGGCCTGCGCCAGCAGACCCGGTTCAAACTTCTTCTCCCCGTGCTTTATCGCGTACTCTACATCCAGCGTCCCTACCACGCGGTCTTCCGTTGCGCTGACCGGCAGTTCCACCACGCGCATCTTCAGCGTTTCCGTTTCTTTCAGATCCCCTGCATGGAATTTTTCCGTACAGTCATCGCACAGGAAATTTTCCTGTGTCGGATCACAATGGAAACGACAGCCTTTCACCGCTTCCATGGCCGGCAGCAATTCTGCCAGGGCGCGGACAGCCGTCGATTTGGCAGTTCCTTTTTCCCCTTTGATCAAAACACCGCCCAGCGCCGGATTGATTACGTTTAAAATCAATGACAGTTTCATATCTTCCTGTCCGACAATGGCGGTAAAAGGATATACTCCTCTGCGTTTCATTGAATTCCTCCCCTGGGTATTTTTATGACTTTTCTTAAGGAGACGCTGATTAAATGAGTTTGTGCGATGAGCGAGGACTTTTTGCGCCTGACAAGGAAATGGCCCGAAGGCGCAGCCGCAGCTGCGTTGAGGGACATTGACGCAGTCAGTCGCAAAAAGCACCGGTCAGCTTGCAGACGAATGAATCAGCGTTTCCTTAATAGAAACCAAACTCTTTGCTATACGGCAGAACTATTCACATTTTATGCGCCGCTGCTTCGTGTCAGCAGTTGGAAAGCTGTATCTTCAGCTTTTCTTCCATTTCTTCCAGCGTGCTGTAAATAAATTCGTGATTGATATATTTCGGCTGTACGAATTCCAGTATCCTGCGCGCCGCTTTTGTGTGGAAAGGCTGGTGCCTGTCGATCCGGACGATGTGCTTATACGTTTCACCGTATGTTGTGTTCCTAAGATATTCATGCACAAAGCTTTTCTGATATTCGCCGGAAAGGGAACAGCTTAAATGGACGCCCTTGATAAGACCTGCCAGTTCCCCCATGTTATCCACGGTCCGGCACACAAAATCGGCAGCCTCCGCTTCGTCACGCAGGTCCGGATTGGTGTTCATCAGATGCCCGGTGTCCAGCATGATACCCACGTTATCCCGCTTGATACGGTCAAAAAAGAATTTTACCTTTTCCGGATCGGTAAGACGCAGGCCGGGCCACCACAGATTTTCAAAAAGCACGGCGATCCGACGCGGAATACATTCGGATACCGCGTTGAACACATCCGCCGCAGCCTCCAGCACTTGCAGGTCGGAATACTCGAAGTCAAAAGTATATGTCTCCTGTACATCCGCCTCGGAAACATGCCAGACCATATATTCAGGATTGACTGCTTCCGCCGCGATCAAGTTCTGCTGGATGACGGACAGCCATTCGTCCTTATTAAGTGCGCCAAGATAACAGTCATTCCTCGCTTTTGCCGATTTAAACTGCTTTTTCAGCCGGGCCTTGTTGTTTTTCCAGAACCCGACCCAATAGGGCCAGTATGCCAGATGCGCGCCTACGGAAACTTCCCGGAACGTGGGATCAGGCGCCTCTTTCGTATATACCAGGTGCTCGATCCCGTCCAGCCCCAGACAACTCACATATTCCGACAGGCTCTTTCCCGTCCTTTCCAACTGATTCACATAATCATGGTAAATGCAAAAGTTAAATAACTGCATGGTACTGCCATCCCCTCAAAACAACACCACGGGCCTGATGCCCTCTTTTCAGTGTTCCGGCATCCCGCCGGTATCTTTGTGTCGGCCGCGCCTTTTATTTATTCTAAAATCTGCAAAAACAGTTTTTGCCACGCATCCGTCATTGATTCCTGGGAGACCGGCCCGTTTATCTGAACCGGATCCGTGCGGTACCGGGATGCCAGGATTCCAAGCACCGTCTCCGCCGCGCTTTTTGTTTCTTCTTCCCGGATCAGTTCCCACAGGAACTGATCCAGCAGGTGTATGTACAGCGTGGTGTACGTCAGCATCGGATCTTCTTTTGCCAGCGCTTCCGCTTTCGCAAGGAATTCCGGCTTCAGAAGAGGGATCCTTCGTTTTTCCGCGTCAACGATGGCTGCCCCCGCATTTCCGTCGCCCTCCGGTTTGTCCCGCGTATCTGTCTGCACCCGGAATCCTTTCAGATAATTCTCCCACAGGGTCGCCTTGGTAATGCCGAATCGCTGCAGGCGGCGAAGCACGTTGTGCTGCAATAAAGGATTCAGCCCGCTCTGCCGTTCCAGCGCATCTTTCACCGCCGCCTTCACCGTGCGCCCGATCAGTTCACCCAGCTTGGAATGCTTGCCTGCTCCTTCCAGATACAGTTCCGAGTCGCTGTTTGCGACAACGATGGTCGTATCTGTCCCGGATCCGGTGGCGATACCGTTGGAATACTTGCTCCCTTCCATCAGTTCCTGGATTGCGGCAGTCTTTGCCTCGGTACAGGTGACCAGGGCCCGCGCCAATGTGCCTGGCGGGAGGTCTGTATCCAATATCAGCATGATATTTATGGTGCCGGGACGTTCCGGCTTTTCCACCGGTTTGAAAAATGTGGCGGGGTCCCCGACACGGCCTCCGTTTGTCTCGATGCCTCCCGTGACGATCGCCGTCACGGTAAGGTTCTCATAGGAAAGGGTTTTGATGGCCGCGTTCTCCATGTCCGCCGCCGTTCCCATCCCCGTCACAGTTTCCGGATCCAGCCCCAGCCGGCGTGACAGGATCCGCATGTGCTCCGTATAGGTCGGCGCAAGCATCTCACACGGCATCCCGGATCCCTGTTTGGCATCATGGTTAAACACTGCCGTGAAATTGTCGTGGATGCCCCCGTTAAACACCGATGTGCTCAGCACCTTACGGTTTCCTTTAAAAAAGATCACGATACTCTTATCGTAGCGATACACCTCATCGCCGGTAGATAATGTGTATAATTTTTCTGTTACCGTATCCTTGCTCATACTTCATCCGCCTGTTCTTCCAACTCACCGTCCACATCCAGGTACAGATTCTGTAACTCCTTCAGTGTTTCCTCTTTTGCATGCCACAGTTCCCGCTGGGAAGCTTCCAGTAAAACTTCTGTTGTACGTTTCAGCGCCCAGGGGTTCACCTCACGCATCCATTCCTGTACGTCAGGATCCAATACATACTTTTCCGCGTATTTTTCATACATCCAGTCTTCCATTACGTTGCTTGTCGCATCCCACTGGAAGCTGTGGGCCACCATGTTGGACAGGTCCGCGGCTCCCTTGTAGCCGTGCTTCATCATACCCTCGATAAACTTCGGGTTAACGGCTTCGCTGCGGAAGAGGCGTTTGGCTTCTTCCTGCACGCTGTGCATGACCACGCGGCTCCGGTCTGTGCTGTCCCCGCAATAGGATTTGGGAGCGCTGCCTTTGATACTGCGTACCGCTGCGATCATGCCGCCATGGTAGGCATTGTAGTCATCGCTGCTAAGCATGTTGGTCTCGTGGTTATCTTCATTCTTGATTGTGATATCCAAGACGCCCATCCGTTTCCGGAACTGTTTTGGCAGGAATCGGCCTCTGGTTTTACCGCCGTAGGCATGGGCGCCCCAACGGACATACACATCCGCGATATCGTCAATGGTTTCCCAGTTCTTTGCCTCCAGCAGCGCTGCCACACCGGCGCCGTATACGCCCTGTTCGTCGCCAAAGATACGAAAGGCTGCGGTGCGCCAGGCTTCTTCTTTAACCATGCCCTCTTCTTTTTCTAACTCCGCGCTGTCTTCCAGAACATGTTTGCGTACATAATTCTGTTCCGTGTCTTCTTCCAATGCGGCAACTTTCAGTACCGCCCTGTCCAGCATCTCGCCGGCACCCGGCATGCTGTCGCGGAACAGTCCGCTGATACGGGCGGTCACATCGATGCGGGGCCGCTTCAGTTCGGTTAACGGGATCACGTCTAACCCGGTCACCCGCAGACTGCCCGGCTGCCATACCGGTTTCACGCCCAACAGGTACAGGAATTCAGCCAGACATTGTCCGTGGCTTCGCATGTTGGCCCCGGCCCACAGGACGATTCCGATATTTTCCGGATACTTTCCTTCTTCTTCAATAAACCGGCTGATCACCTGGTCCCCCAGACTTTTTCCAATCTCCCAGGCTGCTGCTGTCGGCAGCGTGCGTGGATCCACGCCGTAA
This sequence comes from uncultured Succiniclasticum sp., assembly GCA_905235335.1. Classification (GTDB taxonomy): domain Bacteria; phylum Bacillota; class Negativicutes; order Acidaminococcales; family Acidaminococcaceae; genus Succiniclasticum. Next base: position 12,295 of record CAJOKZ010000031.1, on the reverse strand, counting down.
AAATTTCGCCCGGTCGGCAGCAGATCCGCCCCGCCGCTGCTGGGCGCGCCGCTGGGTCCCGGTTCAATGTATTCTCCTTCCAATCCGCGGAGCATGGTTTCCTGCTCCCGGGTCGTCATCATCAGGTTGGGATACACAGTGTGACAGATATATTCGCAGACTGCGCGCAACTTTTCTTCAAAAGGTTTCGGTGTTTCCTGTATGTTCTGATCCGCAGCGGTACGGGAAGTTCCTGCCAGCACTTTTGCCGGCGGTTTTGAAACAGCTTCTTTAACCCAGTCCTGCTGCATGACAGCCTGTATGCCCGCATCGGAAAAATCATGATCCTGCAGGATACGGATCACGTTCCTGCATTGTTCCCCGATACGGTCGATCAGCATATTAAATGTAATCTGCAAAGGTTCGTACATCTCCGAACTGTGTTCCAGCAAATAATAATAATCATATCCGAATTGGGACGCCAGCGTCTGGTTAAGGCTGGGAACATTTCCGTTGTCCAGCCGCGTCAGCAGCCACAGGTATTCGGTCAGCCCTTCTTCCCTGGGCGGTTCTCCCAGGATATGCAGGCCCGTGTGGACTTCCATGTTCTTCAGGTCGGTGATGTAGTTGTGCAGGCTGCCCAAATATTCTTCAAAGGGCTGGCCTTCCTCCCGGGGAACTTCCCCATCCAGGTTTGCTTCCTTTGCCTTTGTCAGCACCAGTTCTTCCAGCCGCGGCAGGTTTTCCGGGGCGGTATGCCGGAAATGCACATACTCTTCCATTGCTTTTTCCAGCTCTTCCAATTCATCGTAAGTTTCCGCCCGGGACTGAGGCGCCGGCAGATGCTCATCCAGCACGGCCGCGCCCCTGCGTTTAGCCTGGATGCCCTCCCCGGTAATGGTAATGTTATAAACGTACATGTTGGGCAGATCCCGCAGCGCAAGATTTGGATAGCACGCCGCACTGAGGCCTGCATTCTTTCCGGGCAGCCATTCCAAAGAACCGTGGGTGCCGATATGCGCAACCGCATCCGCTTTCCACACATCCCTTACCCACTGGTAAAAAGCCAGGTAATGGTGGGTCGGGGCACAGAATGGCGAATGGTAAATCTTGGACGGATCTTCCCCAAATCCCCGGGGCGGCTGCACCGTAATAAAGATGTTGCCGTCCATGGTTCCCGGCACCATAAGCTTCCCGTCATACTCCATGACGGTTCCCGGCATCTTGCCCCAGTCCTTCTCCAGTTGCTGCCGCACTTTTTCATCAAACGTGCGGAAAAACGCACCGTATGCCTCACCGGAAATTTTATTCGATTCTTCTATCTGCCGTTCCGAAAGCAGCGCCCGGTCATTGGTGGCATGACCGGTCAGGATTTTGATAAACTCTTTGGTATCCTCCGGAATAAAATCGACACGGTACCCCCGCTCCCGCAGGTTCGCCAGCAGACGCCGGACGCTTTCGATGCTGTCCAGTCCCAGCGCGCTTCCGATGTTAGAATTCTTTGGCGGATAATTGTGGAAGATGATGGCGATCTTTTTCTCCCCGTTTTCCTTATGGCGCAGTGCAGCCCATTTCTTTGCCTTACTGATCATATGGGTGATGCGTTCCGGGATCGGCCTGTATCGGATATCTCCGTTATCCAGGACCTTTTTTGCGGCTACCGGGACGCCGTGTATCACGCCGTCAAACTCCGGAAGGGAAATGGAGATAGAAACCTCCATGGCATTCATTCCCTCCAGATCATCTTTCCATGCTTCATATTCCGTCAGCAGCGCATAGGCGGCCAGCACAGGCACGCCCCACTGTTTCAGGAAATTCAGTTGCAGCGCCCCGCTGCCTGTCAGGGAAAATTTGGTCGTGTTTATAAAAGCGTCGATGACGGGAGCGCCGTCCCGGAAGAAGAAACGGGTAAATACTTCGTCCAGTGCCGGCATGCCCATTTCCTTATTTGGTATCCCGTTGCTGAACACGCAGATTACATTCATCCCCTGTTTTTCTGTTTCTTCAATCATCTGCGACTGATACTGCAGGTCGCCCCATACCCATTCATCTCGGTAGAACAGGATACCCACAGTCAGCCGGCCCGGCTGGCAAAAATCGTTCTCGTATTCGCGCAGATCGGTATATACTTTTTTCGCCCGCGGATGGTAGATGCCGGTCCAGTGGATCGGATGCGGCCGCGCAATAGAAGAAGTGTCGCCCTTAACGACGGCATCCATATACTGCCAGAGCCGGTACAGGTTGCTTTCCCCGCCATACAGGGAATACAGCCGGATCGATGTTTCCTGTTCCGACGTAATTCCTTCGGCCATCGTATCGTCGTCACCGCCGGCCGCGTCAATATAATATGGGATGCGATGACGCTTCACGTAGGCATGGACCTTTTTTAAAAAAGTCGTAGTCAGCCCGGTCCCCATCCATTTCAGCATCAGGAAATCCGTGCCGGCCAGCCGCTGTTCCGCTTCCCTGTTCCATTCCGTATGTTCGGACACCCACCAGCAGGAACCGTCCTGCATCTCTCCCCGGGCCTGTAATTTTTCCAGCATCTGTTGCATGATGCCAAAACGCCGGATCACATTTGTCATGAAGATAATCTTACTCATTCTACCGCCCCTGTTACTGACTCTTTTACGTATTGTCCAATTCCTTCCGGTATGTTGCAAAGATGAACTTCCGCAACCATTTCATGCAGAAAAAAACGTTACGATGACGCAATATGCTAAAATTTTTCCCGCTGCATCTTCCGCAACAGATATAAGAAATACGGCGTACCCAACAACGCCGTCATAATACCGACACGCACCTCGGCCGGCGCGAGCACCACGCGGCCCAGGGAATCACAGATCACAAGAAACAGGGCGCCGCCCAATGCGCTGGCCGGCAGCAGCACCCGATGGTCCGCCCCCAGCAGCATCCGCATCATATGGGGCATGACCAGGCCTACAAACCCGATGTTGCCGCTGACGCAGACCGAAGTAGCCGTCGTCATGGAAGCCACCAACAGAAGCCCCATACGGAAATACACGACCGGCATGCCGACAGCCCGGGCTTCCGTTTCGCCCAGGACCAGTATATTCAGATGACGCGCCAGCAAAATCATGATAAAAATACCGAGAACAATCGGCCCCACGGCTAAATATACATGTTCCCAGCGGCGGTAATCCAGTCCGCCGACCATCCAGAACAGATACTGCTGCAGTTTCTGTTCATTCATAAAGGTGAGGATGCCGGAGGTAACGGCCCCCAACAGCATCCCTACTGCCACCCCGGCCAGCAGCAACGTCATCACCGGGACTTTTCCGTTTCGTGCTGCCAGGAAAACGGTCAGCGCTACAGCACAGAGACTTCCGCAAAACGCAAAGGCCGGCATGGTGAACATGCTCGCAGACGCAAAGCCGGTTGCGATGGCCAGAACCGCGCCGGTAGCCGCGCCGGCGGAAATACCGATGATGCCCGGATCCGCCAAAGGATTGCTGAAAATTCCCTGCATCACCGCGCCGGATACGCCCAGCGCTGCCCCAACCAGTACGCCGACCAGCATACGCGGCATACGGATGAACCAGATGACCGCCATCTGTTCCTGGGTAAAATCACCTTCCGTAAAAAACGGCAGTCCAAGCTGACAGCACACGACAGCCAAAGTATTCTTAACCGGGACCGCAATCTGCCCGAAGGTGAGCGATACGGCTGTGACGCATACAAGAAGGACAAGCAGTCCTGTCAGCGCCGCTCGTTTATTCTTGATCACGGGAACCTCCTTATGGTACCACTGTTTATATTTCTTTCTATATCACGCCTTATTCCTGATCCTGCGGTTTTCCCTCCGGGAAAAGCTCGGGGTATACAGCATAGGCAATATTTTCCACCGCGTCGACAATGTGATGGCTGGCCACATAGCGATAACGGTCTGACACGTAGACAAGCTTCTTCTCTTTAACTGCCTTCACATTGCGGTAAGCCGGATCCTCCCGCAGTTCCTGCTCAAATTTCTGCGGATCCGACCGGTTGTCATAATTCCAGGTAGGAAGGATGAATATATCCGGGTTGATCTGCACTACCTGCTCTTTACTGATCTGCCCCTTCATTCCAAGCGGTTCATCAATAGCCGCGCCGTTGATCACATGGGCAAGCTTCATCATGGAATCGAACAGCTCCCCTTTCCGTCCCATCGGACCGGTCATAGAAAAAGCTACAGCCGTCTTCCGTTTTTCGTCAGGAAGTGCCTGAAGGCGTTTTTCCAGCGCTGCCATGCGAGCATCCATCCGGTTCAGCAGCCGCTGAGTCTTTTCCGGCTCGCCGATCGCCAGCCCCAGGTTCCGGACTTTTTTCTGCATCTCCCCATAATTTTTCGGGCTCATGGCCACATACACCGCTATCCCCATACTCTCCATTGTGCGCAGGATTTCAGCGCCCGTAGAAGTTGACACCACGACCAGGTCGGGATGGAGCGCGAAGATTGCTTCCGAATTATTGTCAGCTTTTTTCCCGACACGCCGCACATCCGTTTCGCCCAAAAAGGAAATTTCAGGATCTCCGGCGTGCCGGCTGTAGGCAGCAATCCGTTCCGGGCCGGCCAAAACCTTCAGTATCTCATCCGTTCCGTAGGTTACAGATACGATCCGTGTCGGCTTGTCCTTCAGCGTGATGGTGCGGCCGGTATCATCCACAGCGGAATATGCTGTATCCCTGCCCCCTTCCTCCCGCGCCGCAGTCCCACTGACGGCGCCTCCTGTCTTCCTGGAAGAATCTGTACCGCAGCCTGTTGCAGACAACATGGCAAGAAAGACGGTCAGGACTAAAAATGTCCGGATTATTTTAGAAAAAATTTTTTGAGCAATACACCGCATTATTTTATTCCTGTATCCTTACGGAACCGCTGATTAATTCGTCTGCAAGCCTGCCGATGCTTTGATGAATGACTGCGTCATTGCTTCCGGATGCAGACCCGCAGCTCCGCCGGGCCTTTTTTCTCTTTCCAAAAAATTTGACAATCACACGATCTCATGTAATCTGTGATCGCTTTTCAAAAACTTTGCGAATACCTGCTGCATAGCACATTCTTCTTCCGCTTTCCCGTCACGGCCCAGCCAGCGGGTAAAACAGCCCCCGCCGCAGGAAGACAACCTGGCACAGTCACGGCAGACATTCATCGCTTCCGCGATTCGTTTGCCGGCCACGGCGGTCTTTCGCGCATCTATCCCTTTCCATACATCGCCCAATAAAAAATCCGGATTCCCCACAAGGGACGAACAGGCGTAAATCTTCCCGTCGGATGTGACATAGGCTTCCTCTCCGCGCATAGCATAGCACTGGCCAAAAGCACAGGCTTTTCCGGAAGAAATTTTCCGGATCTTTTCCATCTGCGAAAAACGGATCTTGATTCCGGTTTCCTTTTCAAGATCCTCCGACAGTCGTATGCACTCTTCCACCGCGTTTGCTACATCTTCCGGTGACGCAGGCGTCAGCTTCGTTCCGCGTCCATGACAGCGAAGCAGGTCGAAGCCGATCTGCCGGACATTCCCCAGATAGTAAGCCATTTGTACAATTCCGGGCAGCGTACTTACATTGGCTGCCGTAACAACACAGGTAAGGCCGATCGGAATCTGACGGGATGCCAGAAGTCGGATGCCCCGGATCGCAGCCTCGGTAGCACTGGTCCCGTCCTTCACCTTGCGCAGGGAGTCATTGACAACCGGTCTGCCATCCAGACTGACGCCCACGGCAATTTTGTGCTCTTTCAGATAGTCCGCGATGCCGCCTGTCATCATCGATGCGTTAGTCTGCAGCTGCAGAATGGCAGGATAGTTTTTTTGCTCAACATGTTCTGTCACCGACTGCAGTACGGGAAAAGCCAGCAGCGGCTCGCCGCCGGTAAACTGAAGGATGAATGGCTGCCCGCTTCTCCCGGCCAGATCCACCGCCTTCCTCGCTGTTTCCGTCGCCATCACCCCTTCCGGGTGATACGCCGCGTAGCAGTAAGTACAGGCAAAATTGCACTGCCCGGTCAGGCTTACTATCAAATTCCGTATGACCGGTCTGTCAGACATGTTTTCCCTCCGTCAGAAAATAACCCCGCGCCCGCCGGACAATCCGTTATCCCCAGGTTCATTCTGTATAGCAAACAGTAAATTTAAAATATGAATCAAAATATTAGCTTCAAAACTTTTTTCTTTTATTTTCTTATCAATTGATATTTCTGTGTTATAATAAATTATATAATTATAATAAACCATATAGCTATTATACGGTCAAGACAAAAAGGAATTACTATGAATAATAATTCAAAAAGAAATGAAAGCTGCTATTTTACGGCGGGTGAGCTTGCCTCTATGTACGGTATCTCCAAGCAAAGCCTTCTGTATTATGACAAAATCCATCTGCTGTCTCCCGACTTTATCAGCCCCAACGGGTACCGCCATTATTCCATTACCCAGTATCTGGATTTAGAAATCATTGTAAACCTTCGGGCGCTGGACATACCTATTAATGATATCCAGAAGTATTTGCAGAACCGGGGCCGGGAACAGCTGGAAGAAATTTTCGTTAAAAAGGACAATGTCTGTCAGGAAATAATCCGGGAAAACCAGCGTATCCGCAAAGCGCTTTCCGTAATTACCGGCAAAATAAACGAGGAACAAAAGGAACTTCGGAATCAGGTGCTGATCCGTTCCTATCCCACGCGTTATATTAAACTTACCCAGCTGTCAGAAAACGACAACGGTAAAGACCGTATTGTCCTGTTTGCCAGGGCCAGCCACAAGAACCTGCACAACCGCTGTCTGCTTGAAAAGCAGCAGGGATGGATCATCCGACAGGAAGATTTTTTTTCGGGACACTGCAGCAATGAATCCACCGCTTTTTTCTTCTTTTTGTCCGGACCGGTCAAAAAGCATGAAGAATATTTTTCGAACGCTAAAAAAACAGACGCAGGAACCGACGCGGCCGGAAACACACAGGCTGTTGCGAAGCGGCTTCGTCGGAACACTGCAGAGGTTGCTACCCTGCCGGAAAGCCTGTATTGTGAAACGACATTTGACGGTACCTTTTACGACGAAGTCGATACCATCAGTAAAAAAATCCTGAAACAGCTCGAGCGATATAAATTGCGCCCCGTCAGTGACATTTACGTCCTTCCGGTACACAACCACTGGTTTACTGCGGATCCAACCGCGTACGTGACAAAAGTATTCTTACGTGTGATGTCTTAACGGATCTGTTCCAAGGCAATAATCTTGTATGCGCAAGCCGGCAATTGATAAATCATCATCAAAAAACCGACACCCGGTTCACACAAAACGGATGTCGGTTCTTTACTTTTTTGTTACAGCCTCTGATCCGGTCCGGCGGAAATGTTCTGCTTCCGCTGTATTACGGCTTGTCGGGTACGAAAGGTTCCCGCGCAGTTTCAGTGCTTTGCCTTGCAGTGGCCGGAGCCGGTGCTCTTCAGCACCTTTTCGAACACCTCATGGATCTGCGCATCGCTCTTGCCTGCTTCTTTCGCTTTCTGCGCATGAATCAGCGCGCTGCGGTATTTGGCATGGGCCTCATCATTAGGGATCTTGTCCAGATCCGTTGCCGGATTAAAACTCATGACTTTTTTGAAAATGTCATGAATTTCATCAGAAGACTTGCCTGCTTTTTTGGCAGCCTCCGCATGACGTTTCGCACTTTCATACCGTGCTTTTCCGTGGGGGTCTGCCGGGATTTCAAATTTCGGATGTGCCATTTTTCTCTTCCTCCTTGTTGTAATTATAGTAATAAAGATCCGACCGCACCCTATCCCTGTAATCAAAATCCATTGTTCTAAACAGAATGCGATGCCGGTTCATCCGCTGCATATACTTTACACCATATACTTAAAACATAGTCAAGAAAAATATTAAGGAAACGCTGATTAATTCGTCTGCAAGCTGACCGGGGCTTTTTGTGACTGACTGCGTCAATGACCCTCAACGCAGCTACGGCCGCGCCTTCGGGCCATTTCCTTGTCAGTCGCAAAAGCCCCGCTCATCGCACAAACTCATTTAATCAGCGTCTCCTTAAAACAGTTATTACTGTGGAATAAGTTTCCAATACGTATATACTAACAATACAGTTAAATGATTTATATAAAATATAAAAACAGGGCCTGCAGCGATTGCAGGTCCTGTATTCGTATCATATAGTTATCAACTGTCAGGGGAACCGGAAGAGATCTCCTTCGCCCATGACGCAATCAGATCTTGCGTCCCGGATATTCCTGTACGGCAATGGCCAAAAGCTCCAGCGCCCGTTCCAGATCTTCGCTCTTCAGCACGTACGCCAGACGGGCTTCATCCACACCTTTTCCGGGCGTCGCATAAAAGCCGTTGCCGGGAGCGATCATCACGGTCTCGCCATCCCGCTCAAAGTCCTGCAGCAGCCAGATCGCAAATTTTTCAGCATCGTCGACAGGGAACTTGACCATTACATAGAAGGCGCCTTTGGGCTGGGAGGAAACAAGTCCCGGAATTTTTGCCAAACCTGCCGCAATGGTGTCGCGGCGTTTCTTGTACTCCTTGTTTACCTCCTGCAGATAGGACGCCGGTGTATCATACAGGGCTGCCGCCCCTACCTGTTCTATCATAGGAGAACACAGCCGGGCCTGGCACAATTTCATGAACTGGGCGCAAATGTCGTCATTCTTGCTTAAAACGCAGCCGATACGTGCGCCGCAGGCGCTGTAACGTTTGGATACGGAATCTACCATAATCAGATTCTTTTCAATTTCCGTATATGTGCCAAAGCTGGTGTAGGTGCCGTCATATACAAATTCACGATATACTTCGTCCGCAATCAGGGCGATGTCGTATTTTTTTACAATCGAAACGATCCTGTCCATTTCCTGTTTGTTGTAAACAACGCCTGTAGGATTGCCCGGATTGGTCAGCAGGATGGCGCGCGTCTTATCATTAATGTAACTTTCAATGGTTTCCTGATCCGGCAGACGGTATCCGTTTTCCGCGCTGGTGGGAACCGCAGTAACATTCGCGCTTGCCAGCTTTGCAAATGTGGTGTAGTTTGCATAGTAAGGTTCAAATACCAGGATTTCATCACCGGGGTCGCAGAGACTGAAAATTGCCATCTCCAGCGCTTCGCTGCCGCCATTGGTGATAAAAATATTTTTGGTTTCATAATGCATGTTCCAGGAATCATAATATTTCTGGACAGCTTTAATCAGGTTCACATCCCCCTGCGAGTTTCCGTATGCCACAACTTTCGGATCAAAATTGCGGATCGCTTCCATAAATTTGGGAGAAGTCGCGATATCAGGCTGGCCGATGTTCAGGCGGTAAATTTTTTTCCCTGCCTTCACGGCGGCGTCCGCATACGGGCCCAGCTTACGGATCGGGGATAAGGACATTCCTAAGGTGCGTTCTGAAATTTTCATTGTATGGCTCCTTATTTTATATAGTAGTAGTTTTTAGCGACCCTCTCCAAGGTCATATGCTCCACTGCATAGAATGCTGTGGATTGATTTTTGTCTTCCTGTCAATATATTTTAAGCAATAAAAATCCCTGCATTTATATTATATAATATGCAGGGGGATTACAGCAATAAAATTTATGTAAGTTTTTATAGATTTAGCTGAAAATTTATACTTTCTCACAATTACTTTTTTTATTATAGCTGGAACGAAAAGGGCTGGTAGGCATAACAGCGGATCGGTCTTCCGTAACTATCAAGCCCCGGTTTGAACCGGAATCCGCCTGCAGCGTTCAGGGCCGCCTGATCCAGCGAACCGTTCCCGCTGGAACGTGCCAGGATCACAGATTGCACCTCCCCGCTTTTTCCCACCAGGAAGCGAACCACAGCCGTACCGGTAATTCCCTTTTTCCGTGCATCATCGGGATAGGCCGGCATCCGGGAACGCGTGATCCGCGGCGGTACGGCAGGGGCCTGGATGGCATCGCTTGCAGGACCGATACCGGAACCATTTCCTCCGTTTCCTCCACCCGTACCCGCACTCTTACCGCTGCCTGTCCCGCCGGGCGCCGTGTATTTCGGCTTAACTGATGGCTTTGGAGTCGACACTTTTTTTTCTATCGGCTTTTCGCGTTTTTCAACAATGTCGTCTTCCTTTGGCTTTATAATCTCTTCCTCAATTTCCGGTTCCGGCTCCGGCTCTGGCTGCGTGATCTCGGGAGCGGCATCCCCTCCCCCCGCTACCAGCGCCACGTCATAAATCGGTTCATCCGGCACGGAATGAAATGTTGTCAGGGCAATCACTCCTGCCAGCCCGCAACAAAAGATATGGAAGACGATGGAAAAGAGGAGACTCTTTTTTTCATCACTGCTACAGTTCATTTTTTAGCTTCCTTATCTGTCGCCAGGCCGACACGGGAGATTCCGGCCTTCTTAAATGAATCCAGAAGACCTATGACGGCTTTGTACTGTACATTTTCATCCGCCCGGATCACAACAGAAAACTTTTCATCCTTTTTCTGTTCTTCCCGGGCCCTGTTCACCAATTCAGATTTGCTGATGACTTTATCCCCAAGCCAATATGCTCCGTCGTCCTTGATAGTCACCGTAAATTTGACCGCACTCTGCACAATCGTCTCCGTCGCAACCGGAAGCTTTACGGGAATGGTCTTCAGCTCACTCATATACATGGCGCTTACGATGAAAAATATCAGCAGCAGGAACATCATGTCGATCATGGGACTCAGCATGATGTCAGGCGCTTTACGGCCCCGCTTCTTTAGTTTAATCATGCTTTTTACCTGCCTGTTTATCCAGATTCTTCGCAATTGCTTCCAACAGCGTATTCGCAACCTCTTCTACGTTCAGTGTGATCGTTTTCAGACGGCGGTTAAAATATGCATACATACAGATTGCAACAATGGAAATACATAAACCGAAAACAGTGGTGATCAACGCTTCGCCGATACCGGCCGTAACAGCCAGCGGATTATCAAGGCGCTGACTGAAATTGTTAAAAGAACCGATCATACCCGTAACCGTTCCCAGCAATCCTAAAACCGGGGCCAGTGTAACAATTACATTCAGATAATTCAGTCTGTTTTCAAACTGATCCAGAGCCCGTTCCGCCCGGACACTGACAAAATTTTCCAGACGTTCGAACCGTCCGTGGCGGGCCATAACTATCGTTGCCAGTTTTGCAATCTCGCCCCGTGTACCGTCTGCCAGCTTTTTTGCATCAACCCAGTTATCCTGTTCGACATACTCGCAGAACTGTTTTGTAAATTCCCTGCCGCTGTCCGCTTTTCTGAAGAAAAGATACCGTTCTGCCGAAATGGCAACAGCCGCAATAGAACATAAAAGCAGCGGATACATGACCGGTCCGCCTTTAACAAAATAGTCCAGACCCGACGCAAAAAAATTCATTTGTTATACCCCTCCAAATTTATTTTACGATTTTAAAAATACTAATTACTATTAGGTATTATAACACATTAAAAATTTAAACGCAAACAATATTCAAATTCTTACGTCTTGATTATGCTTTTGCATCGCCGCACTGCAAAAAAATACGGGAACCGTAATATAAACAGTTCCCGCATATATTTTTTGTATCATTGAATTTTTAAACTATGGATTCGGTATCAGAATGTAATCGTAAATTCAGACCAAAGGACCCTGGCCTTTTTATTCTCACCCTCAAGCGAACTCTTCAACGCTTTTGTGTCATAATAAGTCACATCCAGCACCATATTTTTCGCAACGGCGAGATCGCCGCCAACAGACCATCCCTTAAAGCCGGTATTGAACTCCGTAATGCCGTCAATAGTATGAACTGCGTAAGTAGAACGCCCCTGGTGATAATAGTTGGCTTCCAGTCCCCAGCTTCCGGGCATGGAAGCTTCGGCCCCCTTAAAAGACAAACCCGCTACATATCCGTCATCATCAACTTTTTGGTTTCCAACAAGCTTGTCCCTGTTCCCTTTCAGGTACATTCCGGTAAGATTCAGATCGTCGTTCAGCCTGAATTGTACCCCGGCATAAAATATACCAGCTTTATTATTTCCGTTAAAGAACATCTCACCAGTCGTATCAAGATCGATATTCAGGTAACCGGCTTTTGCGTTTACAAAACTGTCCAACTTGGTCCCCGCTTCAGCCGCCCAGAACTTCTTGCTTATATCTTCATCTTCATTCAGATCTATCAGTTTTCCGTAAGCGCCGCTTACATAAAACTTATCACCATAAGAAACTTTTATTACATCCTGTTTTCCATCATAGATCATGCCGTCAGCAAATACATCATCATCACGCCCGGCTACGACGTTTAAACCGCCCAGACGGCCTTCCAGCTTGGCAATGTTAAACTCA
>CAJOKZ010000030.1 GCA_905235335.1 uncultured Succiniclasticum sp. | reverse complement strand
GCCAGCGGCACCAACAAATCGGCAAAAATCCATCTGACAATTTCAGGATCAATTCTGTTTTTGTTACGGTAATGGAATGAATGATACGCTGGAGAACCGACTTTGTTAATGCGAAGTCGGTTTTCTTTTTTAGCACTGAAATCATTTCTTCCCAAGCAGTTTTCTCTCAGCCTCCCGCCCGGGAGGCTTTTTAAATTTCCAAACATTTGGGAATTTGTCATAAACCCGTGACAAACCGTCACAAGTTTGATTACATGATAAATGTAGTCAACCGGTTACATTCTGTAACCGGTTCATGGGGATTCGCAGGAAAGGCTGGGGTAAAAGATCCTTCCTATAACTTGATAGTTTTCAAGTCGTCACTAAACCACAATCGGGTGTTTGAAAAAAAAGTTTGCTTTCAAGGCCTGATGGCTGTATTATATTTTCAGGCAGGTTACAAACGCGTCCTGAAAAGGAGTGACAAGAATGAGACTTTGGACACGAATCATAACACTGGTGGTATTGATAGGAAGTTTTCTGGCAGGAGGATCGTTTCCGGCCGAAGCGCTGTCACCGGGTGAACCGGCTATTACAGGGCAGACGTATTACATTACGGGCAGGGATGTCTGGATACGGGATGAACCGAATACGGATGTCCCGGCTGTGGCCACGTATCGTTTTGGGGAGCCGGTCGTGTTACTGGGAACAGAAGGAACCTGGGCCCATGTCAGACTTGTAAATGGATGGGACCGGTATGTCCATATGGATTACGTGGGCACAAAGGAAGTAGTGCAGGCTAAACTGAAGCCGACTACGGAATGTATGCTTACCCTTGACCGTATCTATGACGATGCTGAAAGGCTGATGGAGTCCATGTATCCCAACGGTCCCGGAGATAAGGCGCCGAAACCGGAAGTGCGGAAAGCATCCTGTGCCTCCTTCCTGAAACGGATCGAGGATCTGGATTCGCAGGTCGGGCATACTGCAATGCCGGAAACAGCGCGGCGGGATATCCGCGGACTGGCAGCAAAAGTGAGGAACCTTGTTAATTTCCTGCAGACATGGGAAAACGGTGGGGAAGATAAATATACACCGTATTTTTTGGATGAATTTGTGCCGGAATATGACCGTGTCGGGGATTTATACCGGTAATACATACGGATAAAAGACTGCGGTTTTTATCGCAGTCTTTCCGTTTTTTGGGGATTGCCGGTAATGGCCTTCCTGTCATAGCCGCAAAAGACAGAGAGATTAAAAATATTACGCAATTAGGGAGGATATCGGTACTATGTTGCATATCGGCTGTCATTTATCATCCGGCGCAGGATTCCTTTCGATGGGGGAAACGGCCTTATCCATTGGGGCGGATACATTTCAGTTTTTTACGCGGAATCCCCGCGGGAGCAAGGCAAAGGCTATCGACGTGGAGGACGCGAAGGCGCTGATGCATTTGATAAAGGAACACAGATTTCCATGCATCCTGGCGCATGCGCCGTACACACTGAATCCCTGTTCTGCTGCGGAAAAGACTCGCGAGTTTGCATATCTGACCATGGAAGATGACCTGAAGCGTATGGAATATACGCCGGGACAGATGTATAATTTTCATCCGGGCAGCCATACAGGGCAGGGTGCGGAAACAGGGATTGAAGAAATCGCTGCGTTATTGAATGCATTGCTGAAAACGGAGCAGACTACGACGGTCCTGCTGGAGACCATGTCCGGAAAAGGCTCGGAAGTGGGACGGAACTTTGAAGAACTGGCCGCCATTTTGGAAAAGGTCCATTTGCAGGAAAAGATGGGTATCTGTCTGGATACCTGCCACATTTGGGATGCCGGTTACGATATCGTGAATGACTTGGACGGGGTGATCGAACATTTTGACAGGGTCATCGGGTTGCCGCGCTTAAAAGCAATCCATTTAAACGACAGTCTCAACGGACGGGGGAGCCATAAAGACAGGCACGCGTGTATCGGTGCGGGGCAAATTGGGCTTGAAGCGTTGACGAAAGTCATCAATCATCCTGAACTGAAGCATCTCCCGTTTTTTCTGGAAACGCCGAACGACCTGGACGGATACAAGAGGGAAATAGCCCTGCTGCGCAGCCTTTATGAAGGGTAACGCAGGGAAAAATACAGATTTGCGGGAATGTATGGAGACAGCGGCCGGGCAGACCGGTCCGTACAAATTTTGCCAGCGAATCGGATGATAATGGAAGATTCCATATTGCAACTGATTTGTCCGATATAAAAAATGAAAAAACTATTCACAGAAAGATGTTTTTTAGGTAAAATAATATAATAGCCAAAATAGTATTAAAATTCAGGTGCTTCACCCTGACAGAGTAAAGCAAGTCAGAAAAACAAGTTCGGTACCTGGCACATAAGCCGACAAAAGGGTGGGCAGACAGAAAGGTTTTTTAATATAATGAAAAAATATAAATACTGGGACTTAAAACAGCAGCAGCAAGACCAGCAGGAAATCAGGGAGATCGCCGCAAATGCGGGCATTTCCCCTGTGACGGCAGGAATTCTTTGGAATCGCGGATTAAGAAGCGAACAGGAGATTAGGGATTTCCTGTTCGGCAAAGCAGAGAAATATTATGATCCTTTTCAGATGAAAGATATGGGGAAAGCGGCGGAACGGATCATGCGGGCTGTCGCTGCCCGTGAAAAAATTGCGGTGTACGGGGATTACGACGTGGACGGCATTACAGCCAGTTCACTGCTATATTTGTATTTGTCTGGGAAAGGGGCCAATGTCTGCACTTATATCCCTAAACGGGAAGGGGAAGGATACGGGCTGAACCGTGAAGCGCTGCAGCTTCTTTCCGAAGAAGGCATTACCCTTATCATCACGGTGGACTGCGGCATCAGCGGCGTTAAAGAGGTTGCGGGCGCACCGCGGCAGATGGATATCATAATCACAGACCATCACCGCCCGCCGGAAGTGTTGCCGGCAGCCTTTGCGATTGTGAATCCCAAGCAGGCGGACTGTCGATATCCTTTTAAGGGACTGTCCGGCGTGGGGGTGGCATTCAAGCTATGCCAGGCCCTGGAAAAGATGTGCGCTCCGGAAGCCCCCTTGTGGGAAGGTTTTACGGAGCTGGCAGCGCTGGGCACGGTGGCGGATATTGTTCCGCTGCAGGATGAAAACCGGGCCCTGGTCAAACAGGGGATGCGGGCCATGGAAACCACGACACTGACAGGCCTGCGAAAGTTGTTGGAGGTGTGCCGCTGCAATCAGGAAACAATAACCACGGAGAAAATAGGATTTATCCTTGCGCCCCGTCTGAATGCGTCAGGCCGGCTGGAACATGCCCAGCAGGCGGTGGAGCTGTTGATCACAGATGATGAAGCGGCTGCCGAATCCATGGCAAATAACCTGAATGATGAAAATGCGGCGCGGCAGGAGATCAGCCGGAACATTTTCGATGCGGCGGAAGAGTTGCTGAAGCGCCAGGGGGAAATCGGACCGGCCATCGTGCTGGCCGGGAATTGGGATCCGGATACCCAAACGGGCTGGCATCCCGGTGTGATCGGTATCGTAGCATCCCGGCTGACAGATAAATATTACCGCCCCGTTATTTTGATCAGCATCACCGGGGAACAGGCAAAAGGATCCTGCCGGAGTATCCCGCCGCTGGACCTGTATGATGCCATCGACGCCTGCTCGGAAGACCTGATCCAGTTTGGCGGCCACAGCCAGGCGGCGGGACTGACGCTGGAAAGCGGAAAGATCGAAGCGTTTAAGCAGCATTTTACAGACGTTGTGCGAAACAGTCTGAAGCCGGACGATTATCACCCGCATCTTTCGGTAGATGTGGAATGGGACCGGCATACGGAGATGACCATAGAGTTCCTTCGTGAACTGCAGTTGCTGGAGCCTTTTGGCTGTGAGAATCCGGCGCCGTTGTTCATGATTCGCAATGTGGAGGTTCATAACCCGCGTCTCTTCGGGCAGGAGATGAACCATCTTCGTTTCTTTGCGGATATAGGTTACCGGTCCTGCCACTGTATCATGTGGCAGGGTGGGGAGTACCAGTTCTGCCTCACCAACAATGCGGTGGCGGACATTGCCTTCAAACCCCGTATCAATGTTTTTAACGGGACGGAAAGCATCAACCTGGATATCACGGCTTTCAGGATGGATTTGGAACTGCATGACTGCCGAAGAAGCCAGGAATTTAAGGAGAATGTGCTGGACAGGCTCCTGCGGTCGGGAGTTCCGTTTACCGTTTTTCTCAACAGGGAAAGCGGCGAAGAACAGGAACTGGCGGAAAACCCCGCAGTGAAGATACGGTATTACGGCGATCTTTGCGATGGGGATGAACAGAACGTGATATTTTATGAGCTGCCCCGGACAGATATTTATCAATGGAAAAAATTCCCGGTTTGGGGAAACAACGGGACGGTTTTATATATACTTTACAATTTAGATGATATGTATATGCAGAAGAACCGGTTGCTGGAACAGTACCCCGACAGGAACCATCTGGCGGAAGCGTACCGGTTCATAAAAAAGGTGTTGCAGTCCCAGGCGGTTGCAAAGCTGAACCAGCTGAAGTATCAGGCGGAGAAGCACCAGATCCGTGTGACGGATCACGATCTTCGGATCTTCTGCGAGCTGGGATTTTTCCGGATGCAGGGTGACGCGCTGATGATGGGGATTACGGAACACCGGCAGTTGGAACAGTCACCCACGTATGTAAAGCTGTGCGGGGAAAAGGATGCCCTGATGGAAATTTACCAAAACAGCCTGCGCATCGCCTGTACACGGATACAGAGCCTTAAGCGCAGATAAAGGAAGGAACCATTATGTCCTCTATAGATGACCAGACCGTTAGCATAGAAGATTTTTTTGAATATTTGCGTACATATCTTACAGAAAAAGAAATCGCTTTTGTAAAAAAGGCGTATGAGTTTGCGGCTAAGATGCACGCAGGACAGAAACGTCGTTCCGGCGAGCCCTATATTATCCATCCGACCCAGGTTGCCAATATCCTGGCATTGTTGAAGATGGACGAAGAAACGCTGGCGGCGGCGTTCCTCCATGATGTGGTGGAAGATACGGATACGTCCCTGCAGGTGCTGAAGGAAATGTTTGGCGCCAAAGTTGCCATGCTGGTGGACGGCGTGACCAAGCTGGGGAAGATCGAATATATTTCCAAAGAGGAACGGCAGATAGAAAATTACCGCAAGATGTTCCTGGCCATGGCCCAAGACATCCGTGTCGTCATTATCAAGCTGGCCGACCGGCTGCATAACATGCGTACCATGAAGTACATGCCGGTACATAAGCAGCAGTCCATTTCCGAGGAGACTCTGGAAATTTACGCGCCGCTGGCTAACCGGCTGGGCATCCACACCATAAAATGGGAACTGGAAGATATGGCCTTCCGTTACCGGGATCCGGAAGTGTATTACAATCTGGTGGAGCAGGTCAAGTCCAAACGCAAAGAACGGGAGGACATGATCAACGACGCCATGCAGACCATGCGCGAGGAACTGGACAAGGTTAATATCAAATGTGAAATACAGGGACGTCCCAAGAATTTTTACAGCATCTATAAAAAAATGATGCGGGACCATAAGGAGCTGAATGAGATTTACGACCTGCTGGCCATCCGGGTGTTGGTAGATACGGTCAAGGACTGTTACGGCGCCCTGGGAGTGGTACACGGTCTTTGGCGTCCGATCCCGGGCCGGTTCAAGGATTACGTGGCCGTACCCAAGTCCAACATGTACCAGTCCCTGCATACGACGGTAGCATTCACCAACGGCCAGCCTCTGGAGATCCAGATCCGCACTTTCGAGATGCACCGGATCAGCGAATACGGTGTTGCAGCGCACTGGCGGTATAAAGAAAGCGGCGGTTCCAATCCCGCTACCGGCGCGACAAAATCCTATGCGGCCAAGCTGTCCTGGCTGCGGCAGCTGCTGGAATGGCATAATGATATGAGCGATTCCAAGGATTTCGTCAACACGGTCAAGATGGATGTCTTTGCGGATGAGGTCTTTGTGTTCACGCCTCGCGGGGATGTGATCGACCTGCCGGTGGGTTCCGTACCCATTGACTTTGCCTATCGTATCCATACCGATGTCGGCAACCGCTGCATCGGCGCCAAGGTAAACGGCCGCATCGTACCGCTGGATTATAAATTATCCAACGGCGATATTGTGGAAGTTATCACCAGCAAACAGGCTTCCGGTCCCAGCCGTGACTGGATCAACATCGCCGGGTCTTCCGATACCCGGAACAAGATCAAGTCCTGGTTTAAGAAAGAGAGAAAAGAAGAAAACATCGAGCGCGGCCGGGAAATGCTGGAAAAGGAATGCAAACGGCTGGGCTATGACAGCAGGGAATTTGCCACCCAGGATAAGCTGAAGACCGTTGCGGAGAAACTGCGGCTGCCGGATGTGGACAGCATGCTTGCCTCCCTGGGCTACGGCGGCACGACACTGACCGGGATCATGTCACGCCTGGTGGATATATATAAACAGGAACAGCAGCAGCAGATCCAGAGCACGAAGGACCTGTCCCAGCTGCTGGCAGAACTGAAGCCCCGTATGTCGAAGGCGAAATCAAGCCACGGTATCCTGGTCAAAGGGGAGGATGGCATCATGGTCAAGCTGGCCCGATGCTGCAACCCTGTTCCGGGAGACCCGGTCATCGGCTATATCACCCGGGGAAGTGGTATCTCCGTTCACCGTGCGGACTGCCCCAACGTCTTGTCCAACAATCCGGAGGAGCAGCGCCGACTCATTGATGTGACCTGGGATGTGGCCACGGATGACGTGTATAAGGCCAACATTGTCATTGTGGCGGCAGACAAGCCGGGCATCATGGTGGATATCATGATGGCCATCAGCGAGAACAAGATTAATATCAATAATATCAGCAGCCATTCTGATAAAAACAAAATGGCGACCATCCACCTGGGACTGGATATTACCAATATCAGTCAGCTGGAAACCATCATGAACCGGATCAAGCGTATCCAGGGCATCTACAGCGTGGAACGCATGACGACCGGAAGCGGCGGCGCGGAAGTCGGGAAAGGAAAGAAGAGATGAAGATCAGGCTGATGGAGGTAGGGCCCCTCTGCACAAACTGTTACCTTGCGGAAAATGAAGAGACAAAGCATGCCGTGATCGTGGATCCCGGCGACGACGGGGACCGCATCATGGATGTGGTGAAAAAGTACGGGTTGACCATCGACGCGATCCTGCTGACCCACGGCCATGCGGACCATATCAGCGGCCTGAAGGAAGTGCGGGAAGGAACCGGCGCCAAGGTTTATATTGCGGCGGGGGACGCCGACCGGCTGACACGTTCCACGTCCTTGTTTTTCCCGGGACCGGCGAAAAATTTCGGCGCGGCGGATGTAATCGTCAAAGACGGCGACGAATTTGAGGCGGCCGGCCTGCGCTTCAAAGTGCTTGCTACGCCTGGACATACGCCCGGCGGCGTATGTTATGCCGTGGAAGATGCTGTTTTCTGCGGCGATACGATTTTTGCAGAATCCATCGGACGCACGGATCTTCCCGGCGGCAATTACGGAGAATTGCTGCAATCAATTAAAGAAAAGATCCTGCCCCTGCACGATGATATGCTGCTGCTGCCGGGGCACGGCCCCGCTACCAATGTGGGTTGGGAACGCAAACGCAATCCCTTTTTGCAATAAATGGGATGGGCAGGGAAGAGGCTGTATAAGAGCAGCCTGCCGGCAAACAAATGAAGTTCATTTTCGTTTGCCTGAACCCATTTAGTTGTTTTGGAAGAGCACGATTATGAAAAATAAATATTTTCATTATGTACAACAACATACGGCGGTGAAATTCCTTATCGCATCTATCATATCTGCAATCCTGTATGCGATGAGTTCTTTCCTGTTCCCGGTTTTGCTGGCGATCGGCCTGGCTTTCGGCCTCTATCCGCTGACGAGGATGTTTGCCCGGCTGGAACTGGGAAAAACCGGCATGCATCCGTCCCGTGTGGCGGCAATCGTCCTTGCCTTTGCCGCATCCACGATTTTTGTGGGAATCGTAATTTCGTTTGTAGTTCTCCCGCTGTTCGGGCAGATCAATGAACTGATCGTCAAACTGCCGGAATATTCCAAACAGATGGAAGGGGATTCGGTGATCCGCATGCTGAAGGATCCGTCGGCGACGATTCCCCTTCTTCCTTCCAGTGTGGAAGGCCTGCTGAATGATGGTATCAATACCGTTATGGGATTTCTGGCGAATATGGTGCGGAACCTGCTGAATTCCACTGTCCAAATGGTGGCCAACCTGGTGGGGCTCATAGTGGTTCCGTTCCTGGCTTTTTATTTCCTGAAGGATTGGCGGCAGCTCTGCAATATGATCACGGATCTGTTCACACCCGGCGCCCGTCCAAAAGTGAGCCGCGTGCTGGCGAGTATCGGTATTGCTATCAGCGGTTATGTGGAAGGCCTGTGGAAGCTGAGCATCCTGTCGGCGCTGTTGGTGACGATCGTACTGCTGATTTTGGGCGTACCGTATCCGATGGTGTTCGGACTGATCGCTTTGATCGCCGAGATGATACCTGTTATCGGGCCGATCATTTCGGCCATCCCGGCAATTTTTGTCGCTTATACTTCGACGAGCCCGAATACGGCGCTGGGTCTGGCTATATTTTATGCGGTGTATTACACCGTCGACAGCCAGGTGCTGCAGCCGGTCATTATGGGGAAAAAGATCAGGCTGCATCCCGTTGTCATCCTGTTGGCCCTGATGATCGGCGGCAAACTGTTCGGCATTCTGGGCATGCTGTTTGCCATGCCGATAGCTGCGGTGTATCGGGTTTTATATGATGAGCTGTGGCATTATGATGGGACAGATACGGAAGAAGAACTGGAAACTGACGAGATAGCTGCTTCCCTGACTGAAGATCCGACCGACGACCTGCTGGTACATCAGCGGAAAGAGAAGATGGAACGGGAAGGTAAAAAATACTGAAGAAAGGTTTGGCTGTTCAGTTTTCATTCAGTCATCATTTCCGCACTTTCATACAGATGATTGTCAGCCTGTGTGAAAAGTGGTAAAATATATATCGCTTATTGATTTTGATAATTTGTAAATTTGTTGTGTGATTCCTGTTTCAGATAATCGAAAGCAGTACGGGTTGCGTTTTCTGTTTTTCTTTTTATCAACAAACTGTAACAGCATTTATAAATAGAAGGAGGAGTCTCGGGTGTTAACAACGGTGCCGCGCGGCACAAAAGATATCCTTCCGTCAGAGGTTGGCGCCTGGCGTTATGTGGAAGGAGTCCTGCGCGATCTGTGCAGGTGTTTTGGCTTTAAGGAGATCCGTACCCCGCTGTTTGAACACACGGAATTATTCCAGCGAGGCATCGGGGATACGACGGATGTCGTAGAAAAAGAAATGTACACGTTCATTGACCGGGGCAAACGGAGCGTTACGCTGCGTCCGGAAAATACCGCTTCTGCCGTGAGGTCGTTCATTGAGCATAAAATGTACGCGGAACCGGATCCGGCCAAGCTGTTCTATATCGGCCCCATGTTCCGGTACGACCGCCCCCAGGCGGGACGCCAGCGTCAGTTCCACCAGTTCGGGGTGGAGCTGATAGGGGCTCCCGGTCCCAATGCGGATGCGGAGATTATCCTGCTGGCTGTGCAGATTTTGCGGAAGCTGGGCCTGAAGGATTTGCAGCTGAAGATTAATACGGTGGGCTGTCCGGAATGCCGACCGGCTTACCGGCAGAAGCTGCAGGATTATTACCGGCCCCATCTGGAAGAACTTTGTGAAGACTGCCGTTCCCGGTTTGACCGGAATCCTATGAGGATCCTTGACTGCAAGAATGAAAGATGCCATTCCCTGGCGGCCGGCGCGCCGAAGCTTTCGGAATGCCTGGACGACGAATGCAGGCAGCATTTCGCGGCGGTACAGGAACTGTTGACGGCATCCGGTGTGGATTTTACGGTAGATCCTACACTGGTGCGCGGTCTGGATTATTATACGAGGACCGCGTTCGAGATACAGTACACCCCGTTGGGAGCCCAAAGCGCCGTATTGGGCGGCGGGCGTTACGACGGTCTGGTGGAGGAAGTGGGCGGCCCTGCCACACCCGGCATCGGCTTTGCCATGGGGATGGAACGGGTAATTTTGGCCCTGGAAAAACAGGGACTGCTTCCGGCGCAGGAGGAAGGCGTCGATGTATTTGCCATCGCGCCAAAACCCGAAGCTGCGGTTCTTGCCTTCACCACGGTGGAAAAACTGCGGGAAGCAGGTCTTTGCGCCGCATACGATTACCCGCAGCGCAGCATGAAGGCCCAGATGAAGGCTGCCAACCGGCTGCACGCGAAATTCGTGCTGATCTTCGGGGAAGACGAACTGGCCCGGGGCATGGTGACACTGCGCGATATGCAGGAAGGTGACCGGGAGGCCCGGGCTGCGGACAAAAATAACAACCAGCGGGAAATTCCCCTTGCTGATATAACAACAATTTTAAAGACAGAGGTGCAGAAGAATGAGTGAAAAGTTTAAGCGCGACCATCATTGCGGCGCGCTGACCAAAGCCGATTCCGGAAAAGAAGTGGCGTTGTGCGGCTGGGTGTCCAAACGCCGCGACCATGGCGGACTGATTTTTATCGACCTGCGGGACCGTTCCGGTATCTGCCAGGTGGTTATTGATCCTGACGCGGGCGAAAGCTTTAAGAACGCGGAAGCCATCCGCAGCGAATATGTGATCCAGGTATTCGGTAAAGTGCGGGAACGCGACGCGGAAACAGTGAACCCCAATATCGCCACAGGCGATATCGAAGTGGTGGCCAACACGCTGAACGTGCTGAACGGCGCCAAGACGCCCCCGTTCTATATCCAGGACGGCATTGACACGGATGAAAACCTGCGCCTGAAATACCGCTATCTTGACCTTCGCCGTCCGGAGATGCAGGCCAACCTGATCCTGCGTCACAAAGTGACCAAGCTGATGCGCGACTACATGGACAGTCACGGCTTCCTGGAGATCGAGACGCCGATGCTTTGCAAGAGCACCCCGGAAGGCGCCCGCGACTACCTGGTCCCCAGCCGTGTGAACCCCGGCAAGTTCTACGCGCTGCCCCAGTCCCCGCAGATTTTTAAACAGCTGCTGATGGTGGGCGGTTATGAACGTTATTTCCAGATTGCCCGCTGCTTCCGTGACGAAGACCTGCGCGCCGACCGCCAGCCGGAATTTACCCAGTTGGACGTGGAGATGTCCTTCGTGGAGATGGACGACGTGATGGACATGATGGAAGGGCTCATCGCCTATGTGTTCAAAGGCGCGTTAGGGGTTGAGATCAAACAGCCCATGCAGCGCATGACCTGGGACGAAGCCATGGACAAATACGGCAGCGATAAGCCGGACCTGCGCTTCGATATGCCCCTCATCAACATGGTGGACGCAGTCTCCGGTTCTGACTTTAAAGTGTTCAATAACATTATTGCCGACGGCGGCATCGTCAAAGCCATCAACGTAAAAGGCGACGCGAACATTCCCCGCCGGGAACTGGACGGCCTGGTTGACTTCGTTGCCATCTACGGCGCGAAAGGCCTGGCCTGGATGCAGATCCAGCCGGACGGCAGCGTGAAATCACCCATCGCCAAATTCTTTGACGAAGCGCACCTGAATAAAATTAAAGAAACTGCCGGCGCGGAACCGGGGGACCTGCTGCTCTTCGTGGCGGACAAGCCCGCTGTGGTAGCCCAGTCCCTGGGGGCGCTGCGTATCGAAATGGCAAAACGTATGAACCTGATCGACAAAGACAAGCTGTGCTTCACCTGGGTCACCCGTTTCCCGATGTTTGAGTGGAATGAGGACGAAAAACGCTGGGTGGCTATGCACCATCCGTTTACGGCTCCCTGCGACGAAGACCTGCCGAAACTGCAGAGCGATCCCGGCAAAGTGTATGCCAAAGCTTACGACATGGTGCTGAACGGCGTGGAACTGGGCGGCGGTTCCATACGTATCCATCGCCGCGACGTGCAGAACGCTATCTTTGAAGCCATCGGTCTTACCGATGAGGAAGCCCAGGAAAAATTCGGCTTCATGATGCAGGCCTTTGAATACGGCGCGCCGCCTCACGGAGGATTGGCCTTCGGCCTGGACCGTATGGTCATGCTGATGGCAAAACGCCCGTCTATTCGCGACGTTATCGCCTTCCCGAAGACCCAGAACGCCAACGATATGATGAGCGAGGCGCCCAACCTGGTAGATGACAAGCAGCTGCGTGAACTGCACATCCGCCTGTCCCTGCTGGCAAAAGAAAAGAAACAATAAAATTCAGACCCGGTGCATTGAAAAAATGCGCCGGGTCTGCTATTATATAGGTGTAAGGATTTGCGGGTTTAACCAACGCTCCCGGATTGACGGAACGAAAGCCTGCAAACGGAAAACTGAATAAACTTTTAAAAGTTACCCTGCGATGTTCGTTACATCTTTCTACGTGCTGAGCCAACGAATTTATTAAGGGAGCCTGATGTCGCGCCTTTCAAAAACCAGCCTCCTTCGAGTGGACTTTTGCGATTGGCGGTAAGGCACCCACCTGCACATGCAGGTTCAATACCTTGAAGATGAACGGCATTGTGGGGCAATTTGTTTTTTGACTCATCAAACCGCATGGTTGACACGTTTCTGATGATTCGTCAAAAATTTCTTCAATTTTCTTGTCACAAATTGACTTTATCGGTGATATTGCGTATAATTTTATAGTTAGTATAATTTGTTTATAATAGTAAGATATGTATAAACGCAAAAGGAGAGAGAACCTATGAAGTACATGAGCGGTAACGAGCTCCGCGAACGGTTTTTGAAATTTTTTGAAGAACGGGGGCATATGCGCCTTCCCAGCGCTTCCCTGATTCCCCAGGACGACCCCACGTTACTGTTGATCGGCGCCGGCATGGCTCCCTTTAAACCTTTCTTTACCGGCAAGATGAAACCGCCTTCTCCCCGTGTGACCACCTGCCAGAAATGCGTGCGCACCGGCGACATTGAAAATGTGGGACGTACGGCGCGCCACCATACCTATTTTGAAATGCTGGGCGACTTTTCCTTCGGCGATTACTTTAAAAAAGAAATTATTCCCTGGAGCTGGGAGTTCCTGACCAAAGAACTGGAGCTGCCCGGTGATAAACTGTACATCACTATCCATACCAGTGATGACGAAGCGTACCAGATCTGGCATGAAGATGTGGGCATTCCCGACGAACGCATCATGCGCCTGGAAGATAATTTTTGGGAAATCGGCAGCGGCCCCTGCGGTCCCTGCTCCGAGATCCACATCGACTTAGGCCCGGAACGGGGCTGCGGAAAACCGGACTGCGGGCCGGACTGCGACTGCGGACGGTTCCTGGAACTGTGGAACCTGGTATTCACCCAGTTCAACCAGAACGAGGACGGCACCTATACCCCGCTGGAACACAAAAACATCGACACGGGCGCCGGCCTGGAACGGATCGCTTCTGTCCTGCAGGAAAAACCCTCCAACTTTGAGACCGACCTGATCTTCCCCATAGTCGAATACGGCTGCAAGATCAGCGGTGTGGCATATAACGCGTCCCCGAAAACCGACGTTTCCCTGAAGGTGATTGCGGACCATGCCCGCAGCCTGACCTTTATGATCGGTGACGGCATCCTGCCCTCCAACCTGGGACGCGGATACATTTTGCGCCGTGTGCTGCGCCGTGCGGTGCGTCACGGCCGCCTGCTGGGCATTGACCGCGAGTTCCTTGGGGGCGCGGTGGATGTGGTCGTCGGTATGTACGGCGACGTCTATCCGGAAATCCGGGAAAAGCAGGACTATATCAAAAAAGTTATCCATATGGAAGAGAGCAGTTTCCTGAAGACATTGAAAAGTGGCAGCGAGATGCTGGATGCGGAAATCGCCCGCCTGAAAGAGGAAGGGAAGACAGAACTGGACGGCGGCATCGCCTTCAAACTGTCTGACACCTTCGGCTTCCCGAAGGAACTGACTGCGGAAATTCTGGAAGAACACGGCATGACCTTGGACGAAAAAGGGTTTGCCGATGCGTTGGAAGTGCAGCGTAAGATGGCCCGGGATGCACGGGACGACAAGACCGGACGCCCGGTATTGTACAATGACCGTGATTTGAATGCGGCAGAATTGAAAGTAGATGAAACTGCCCATTCCGGCAAGGTCATGAAAGTGTATCCGCTGGCCGATGCGCAGCCGGTGGATTCTGTTTCCGACGGAAACGACGCGGCTGTAATTTTGGACGTGACCGGTTTCCATGCGGAAGGGGGCGGACAGCTTGGCGACATCGGCGTTATCAAAGCGCCGGCCGGGGTGCTGCGCGTTACCAAAACGAAAAAGCTGCCTGACGGCGTAACCTATATGGCCGGCACGGTGGAAGAGGGAACCATCGCGGTTGGCGATGAAGTTACATATGAAGTTGACATGACCCGCAAGTCCGACATTGCCCGCAACCATACGGCCACCCATCTGCTGCAGGCTGCCCTGCGCCAGGTACTGGGAGATCATGTGAACCAGGCCGGCAGTTATGTGGGCCCGGATCGCCTGCATTTCGATTTCTCCCATTTCTCCCCGGTAACCCCGGAGGAACTGGCGAAGGTGGAGAAGATCGTCAATGAGCAGATTCTTGCGGCGAAGACGGTCACCTTCGAAGAAGTGCCTATTGAAGAAGCAAAGAAACGCGGCGCCATGGCGCTGTTCGGTGAAAAATACGGCGCCGTGGTGCGTGTCGTCACCGTTCCCGGTTTTTCGATGGAACTGTGCGGAGGCGTCCATGTAACCAACACGGCCCAGATCGGCCTGTTCAAAATCGTCGGCGAGTCTTCTACCGGCGCCGGAGTGCGCCGCATCGAGGCGGTGACCGGGTTCGGCGCGCTGGAATATGTGGAAGGGCTGGAAAAGACGATTGGTAATGTGGCGGCAAAATTACACTGTCGCACCACGGATGTGGAAGACCGGCTGGATGTGCTGGCGGCGGAAGCCAAAGAGGCCGCACAGAAGGTGAAAGCGCTGGAAGGGAAGATGGCGGCTGCCGCTGCTTCCGACGCGGCGGAACAGGTGAAAGACATTAAGGGTGTGAAGGCCCTGGTACAGAAGGTCGGGGTTTCTGACGTGAACGCCCTGCGTACCATGGGGGACCAGCTCCGGGACAAAACCGGCGGCGTGGTGGTGCTGGCTTCCGTGTTTGAGAACGGGAAGATCGGCATCCTGGCCATGGCCCATAAGGATGCGGTGGCAAAAGGTATCCACTGCGGCAAGATCGTGAAGGAAGTGGCGGCCCTCTGCGGCGGCGGCGGCGGCGGACGTCCGGATATGGCCCAGGCCGGCGGCAAGGATCCGGAAAAAGTGGATGAAGCATTGCAGGCTGCCTGGGGCGTCATTGAAGGCCAGGTAAAATAGTGGATCGTGCCGGAAATCCCGGCAGGCTGACCATTGCTTTCCGGATTGACGGCACATGACATTCGCGCAGACGCCTGCCGGAAAACGGAATGAGCTTTTTACGCGGGAATAAAGACAGAGGAGAGAAATACGATGACTAGAGTGCGTGTACGTTTTGCCCCCAGTCCCACGGGCAATTTACATGTTGGCGGCGCCCGTACCTGCCTGTTCAACTGGCTCTTTGCCAGAAGCCGGGGCGGCAAGCTGGTGCTGCGTATTGAAGACACGGATCCGGCACGGTTCCAGGAAGGTTCCGTCGGCCAGATCATCCGCAGTATGAAATGGCTTGGCCTGGACTGGGATGAAGGGCCGGAAGTGGGGGGACCCTGCGAGCCCTACTACCAGTCCCAGCGTACGGAAATATATCAGAAATATATTCAGCAGCTGCTGGATGAGGGCAAGGCGTATTACTGCTTCTGCACGCCGGAAGAGCTGGATGCCCAGCGGGAGATCCAGCGGCAGCGGAAACAGCCCTTCCGTTATCCCCGTACCTGCCGCAACCTTTCCAGGGAGGAAGTGGAACGCAGGCTGGCGGCCGGCGAGCCCCATTCCATCCGTTTCAAGATTCCTATGAAAGGGAACATGCGGGTGAAGGACATGATCCATGGCCGCATGGATTTTGACCTGACCCAGTTCGACGATTTTGTCATTGCCAAGACCAACGGCACGCCTACCTACAACTTTGCTGTTGTCATTGACGACCATCTGATGGGCATGACCCATGTGCTGCGGGCGGAGGAGCATATCCCCAACACCCCGAAGCAGATCCTGCTGTATGAGGCGCTGGGTTTCAAGGTGCCCCAGTTCGGCCACATGTCCATGATCCTGGCCCCGGACCGCAGCAAGCTGTCCAAGCGGCACGGCGCCCAGTCGGTGGAAGAGTTCCAGGCCATGGGGTATCTGCCGGAAGCGCTGCTGAACTATCTGACACTGCTGGGCTGGTCCCCGGAAGGAAATCAGGAGATCATCAGCAAAGAAGAAACGGTCAAACAGTTTGATATGAACAAAATGTCCCACAAGGGGGCTGTTTATGATATAAAAAAACTCTACTGGATCAACGGGCAGTACCTGCAGAGCCTTCCGTTGGAACGCATCGTAAACGATGTGAAGCCGTTCTTCGTAAAGGACGGGCTGGTGACGGAAGAATGGCTGCAGGATGAAACGAACCTAAAATACCTGACCCATCTGGTGGAGGTGGTGCGGGTCCGCGTCAAGACGCTGCAGGAAATCACGGACGCATCCACGTACTTCTTTAAGGATTTTGATACCTTTGATGAAAAAGGCGCGCGCAAGTTCTTTACGGAAGAAGGCATCTCCCAGCTGAAAAAATGCAGGGAACGGGTGGCCGCCGCGCCGGAAGACGAGTTCCGCGAAGAAGAGTTGGAAAAACTCTATAATGCCATTGCCGGGGAAGAGGGCATCGCCCTGGGAAAGGTGATCCAGCCCAGCCGGCTGGCTTTGTCGGGACGCACCGTGACGCCGGGCATGTTCGACGTGATGGTGCTGTTAGGGAAAGAAAAAACCTTGGAACGGATGGACCGGGCCATTGCCTTTGCGGAGAAGCAGCAGAAGGAATAACGTTCCCCCTTCTGCTTCATGCGGAAAGGTTCCGAACAGTTTGCGGATTCTTTTGCGAAAAAGAAAACGGCAGGCAGTATCTGCAAAAGTCGTTTCAGTAAGCAAAAGAACGTTGCGTGTACGAGGAGGGCTCATGAAAAAATTATTGGGCGCATTGCTGGCGGCGGCGCTGCTGTTTTGCCAGAGTGCTTTTGCCGACCAGCCTACCACGGTATTGGCAGAAGTGAAAAGCGGGAAACAGATCCGGATGGAAATACCTGTGATCGACGGCGCGAATGACGAGGTGTTTCAGCAGGCTGCCAACCGCATACTGAAAGACGCGGCGGAAGAGGTGGCGGCTAAAATCGGCCGGCGGGGAAAGGTGGAATATGCGGTTACGTTGAACCGTCCCAGCCTGGTGAGCGTGCAGCTGACCGGCGTCAACGGCAGCCGGAAGTATTACCGTTATGTAAACCTTGATCTTGCCGCGGGCCGCGAGTTCACACTGGATGATTTTTTCTTTCACAACGAAGAACGGCAGCAATTGCTGGGAAACAATACGGAGAACATACTGTTTACGGAGCATGGCGTTGCGATAGCCGACAAGCGGGGTAGTCATTTTACCCGGCAGTTTTCTTACGAAGAGATGTTACCCCTGGCCCGCATCGGTGACATCGGCCGCCTTTTGACCGTGTGGAAACTGACGGAAAACAGCGACGGAAAGACCCTGAAGGTAAGCCGGGGTGATTTGTTTGCCTTTAAGCTGAACGCCAATCCCAGCACCGGGTTCCAGTGGATGAATTTCCTTTCCGGCGGGCCTAAAAACGGGATTGCCAAGATCGGCAGTTCCTTTATGATCCCGAATTCCCAGCGGGAACAGACGGGGACGCCTGGCATGGAATTCCAGTTCTATGCGGCGCAGGCAGCAGGGACGTATCAGTTGAAGCTGAGCTATCAGCGTCCCTGGGAAAAGGTCGGCGGTATCCGGGAATGTAATGTGACCGTGGTCGTGGCTGATAAAAAAACGGATATGGAATAATTCCGGCAGCAATATCCTGCCGGGGGACGCAGCGCTATAGCCCGGCTGCGTCCGGCGTGTTCCGAAATGATAAAGCAGCATCGTTTTCCGCGGTGCTGCTTTTGTTGAATCTGAAAGAGACGGGCTTTGGTTTTGCAAAGCGGTGTAATTTTGTAAAACGTGTTAACGCCGACAGAAGGGAATGTTCCTGATTTCCCTGCCGGCCAAGTGGAGAGGAGACCGATCATGCGGAAAGAAATAGAATTACTTGCCCCCGCGGGAACATGGGAAGCGCTGGAAGCCGCGGTCAATGCTGGGGCCGATGCGGTGTATCTGGGAGGAAAGGCATTTGGGGCGCGGGCGTATGCCAGCAATTTTGACCGGGGCGAGATGGAAAAGGCGGTCTATTTCTGCCACATGCACCACGTCCGCCTTTATGTGACGGTGAATACGCTGGTGGACGATAAAGAGCTGCCTGAACTGGAGGATTATCTGGTGTTCCTGCATAACACCGGCGTCGACGGTATCATCGTGCAGGACATGGGGATCATCCGTGCGGCGCGGAAACTGGTTCCGGCGCTGCCGCTGCACGCTTCTACCCAGATGACCGTGACCAATTCCGCCGGCGTGCGGTTCGCGGCGGAGCACGGCATCGTCCGTGTGGTACCGGCCCGGGAGCTGTCTCTTGCGGATCTGCGGAAGGCCTGCGGCGCCGGTCCTGAAATCGAGGCGTTTATCCACGGGGCCCTGTGCGTCTGCTATTCCGGGCAATGCCTGATGAGCAGTCTGATCGGGGGCCGCAGCGGGAACCGGGGCCGTTGTGCCCAGCCCTGCCGCCTGCCGTATACCCTGACGGACAAAAAAGGAAACGACCTGCTGGCGGGAAAGGATGCGGGGCAGTACCTGCTGAGCCCGAAGGACCTGAATACGCTGAAGGTGCTTCCGCAGATGATCGAGGCAGGCGTTATATCGTATAAGATCGAAGGCCGCATGAAACGGCCTGAATATGTGGCGGTGGTGACAGATGCCTACCGCCGTGCCATGGACAGTTACAAACGGGGCCATTACGAAGTGCCGGAGAAGGATCTGGCGAACATAGAGCAGATATTCAACCGGGATTTCACGACGGCCTATCTGGAAATGCATCAGGGGCGCCTGATGATGAGCGACCGCCGCCCCAACAACCGGGGCGTGCTGATCGGCCGCGTATGGAAACTGAACAAAGACCATACCCGGGCCGTGATAAAGCTGGACAAGGCCATCCATACAGGTGACGGCCTGGAGTTCTGGGTTAAAGTGGGCGGACGTGTGGGTACGGTGGTGAATGCGCTGCGGGTGAACGGCGTTGATGCCGGTTATGCGGAAGCAGGTTCTCTGGCGGAGATCGACGTTCCCAAAGGAGTGCGTCTCAACGACCGGGTGTTCCGTACCCTGGACAGCGAGCTGATGGCCTATGCGGGACAGTTTTACGGAGAAAAGAACAAACGGCGCATTCCTGTCACGGCAAAGGTTACAGCGCGTCTGGGAAGTTCGCTGGAGGTCGTGCTGACGGATGCGGATGGGAACAGCGGCCGGGGTTGTACGGATTTTATCGCGGAGCCGGCGCGGAAGCACGCGCTGGACGAAGTGGCGGTGCGGAAACAGGTTGACCGTCTGGGAACGACGGAGTACGTACTGGAAACGCTGGAGACCGATTTGGGCGACGGGCTGATGGTACCCATGAGCGAAATCAACGAAGCGCGCCGAAAGGCCTGCGAGGCATTGGACGCCGCGCGTCTGGAGGCCTTTGCACCCGCACGGGTGCCTGTGGCAAATGAGAACGTCATGCGTCGCTGGCTGCATGATATGGAGCAGGACGGCAGCACTGTTGCCGACGTGCCGGAGGGCGAAGCCCGGATCACAGTGTGGGTCGATACTATTGACAAGGTGAAAGCGGGGCTGGAAGGAGGAGCCGACTGGATCATCTTTGGCGGCGACCGGTACAGTTCCAAAGATGTGACCTTTGATGACTATGAAACTGCTGCAAAACTGGTTCGCGATGCCGGACGGAAGATTGCTTTTTCCACGCCGCGCATCGTGAAAGAAGGACAGCAGGGATACTTCGAAAAGTTTTTACAGCAGTCGGAAACCTGCGGCATCGACATGCTGTATGTGCATAACCTGGGCGTCTGGCAGCTGGCTCGAGATCTGGACCTGACGACGCCGTTGTGGGCCGACATGAGCCTGAACATTTACAACAGCCAGAGCCTGCAGTTCTGGAAGGAAGCGGGCGCCGCGGGCGCGACCCTGTCTGTTGAACTGAACATGGGACAGCTTGCCCACCTGGCCCGGATCACCCCGTTGCCGCTGGAGTGCCTGGTACAGGGACCTATTGAAATGATGGTTTCCGAATACTGCGCGGGAGGCAGTTTCCTCGGCCATCTGGACAAGGGCGCCTGTACATTCCGGTGCCGGGAGGAAATTTACCTGCAGGACCGCAAAGAGGCCAATTTCCGGCTGGCGGGGGACCAGTTCTGCCGCATGCATGTGCTCAATTCCCAGGAGCTTTCCGTGCTGGCCGGGGTACGGGAACTGCAGGATATGGGTATTGGGCGGCTGCGTATCGACGGACGTGCCGGAGAACCCGGTCAGGTGCGGGAGCTTGTGAAAAAATTCAAAGAAGCCTTGGCGTTGCGGGGCGAACCCGTGGAAAATCTGCCAGGAACTACGCGTGGGCATTATTACCGCGGCGTGCTGTAGCGGATTTTTAGAAATGGTGTGTTTTTTGTGTAAAGTTTTCTGTTTATGTGATATAATTTATAAAAAATATTTAAGATTTGTTTTCAAATTGCGCACCGGCCAGATGCAGGCGGGGGACGATTCCTTCGTTTGCGAACGGGATACGGGCGCTGGTGCGGAGCGAAGAAATATTTGGAGCAAAAAAGGAGAAAGAGGATGCAACACAATGACAAACCTGAAAACCAGATGATGCGGGTAAAGAACCGGATCAGAGAAGAAGCCGGCCGATGCCTGTTATGCCATGAGCCATCCTGCAGTCCGGCGTGCCCCCGCGGGATCGACACGGGTCGCGTGATACGCGCGCTGAATTTTGAGAACCGGGCCGGCGCAAGACACCGCCTGCCGGATGTCAATTACTGCACCGACTGTGCCGCACCCTGCGCGCAGGCCTGCCGCCGCGGAAAGCTGGATGCGCCGCTGCGGATCCGGGAGCTGATCAGCGATCTGTATGCGCTGCATATGGAAACGCCCGATAGGCCCGTGGATCTTTCCATCGATTTTTGCGGCGTACATTGCGAGAATCCGTTCTTTTTGTCCTCATCCGTCGTCAGCAACAATTATGAAATGGTGGCCAAAGCGCTGTCCATGGGCTGGGGCGGAGTCGCCTTCAAAACGATCTCGCTGCTGGATATCCAGGAGGCGTCCCCCCGTTTTGCGATGCTGTCGAAGGAAGGGAATTCTTTTTTAGGGTTCAAAAATATTGAGCAGCTTTCAGACCATACCTATGAGGAAAATCTTGAATTTATCCGGCGGCTGAAACAGGATTTCCCCAAAAAGATAATGATCGCCTCCATCATGGGACGGGACGAGGAGGAGTGGACGCGGATAGCCCGGGATATGGAAGAAGCCGGCGCGGATATGATCGAATGCAATTTTTCCTGTCCCCAAATGGTGGGCACCGGTTTGGGTGCTGAAATCGGGGAAAACCCGGAGCTTGTGGAACTGTATACCCGTGCGGTGCGAAAAGGGACGAGGCTGCCTGTGCTGGCAAAGATGACGCCTAACATCACCCACATGGCGGTCCCGGCAAAAGCGGCCATGGCTGGGGGCGCTGACGGCATTACGGCCATTAATACGATACGAAGCATCATGAATATAGACCTGGACACGTTCCTGTCGGAACCGAAAGTGCACGGCCAGAGCATTGAAGGCGGCTATTCCGGTAAGGCGGTAAAGCCGATCGCCCTGCATTTTATCAACGAAATGCGGCATGATCCGGCGCTGAGCGAAATTCCCATCGGCGGAATGGGCGGCATTGAAAACTGGCGGGATGCTGCGGAGTACCTTCTCATGGGCTGCACAAACCTTCAGATCACAACGGCTGTGATGCAGTACGGCTACCGGATCATCGATGACCTGAAGGAAGGACTCAGCGATTACCTTGCGCTGCGGGGCTTTGGCAGCGTGAATGATATCGTCGGGAAGGCGCTGGAGCACATCGTTCAGGCCGGGGAACTGGATCGCGGCAGCATCAAGTACCCGCGTTTTGTCAGGAAAGACTGTATCGGCTGCGGACGCTGTTATATCTCCTGTTTTGACGGCGGGCATCAGGCCATCCGGATGGACGGAGAAAATCATCCGGTGCTGGATGTCAAAAAATGCGTCGGCTGCCATCTCTGCCTGCTGGTGTGTCCGGCGAAGGCGGTGGAACCGGGAAAACGCGTCCAGAAAAAACGTGTTTAACCTAATTTGAGAAAGTTAAAGAAAAGAAAAATGTACTCATGAAGAAAATTTAGACTTAACGGGCTTTCTGCCACCGCGGGGTGTGCAGGAAGCCTGATTTCTTTAACGATAACGAACTTTTTTATGATATAATAAAAATAATAAGGAGACGCTGATTAAATGAATTTGTGTGATGACCGAGGGCTTTTTGCGACTGACAAGAAAATGGTCCGAAGGCGCAGCCGTAGCTGCGTTGAGGGACAATGACGCAGTCAGTCACAAAAAGCACCGGTCAGCTTGCAGACGAATTAATCAGCGTTTCCATAAGTTTCAAAAACAAAATTGAGAGGATTGAAACATGGGATATTGTACGTGGGCCGGGATGAACGAAGTTAACAGAATATACCACGATACCGAATGGGGCATCCCGGTGCATGACGACCGGCACATGTTTGAGCACCTGACGCTGGAATGTCTGCAATGCGGCCTGAGCTGGGATCTGATGTTGAAAAAACGGGAGATCTTCCGGCAGTGTTTCGACAACTTCGACTATAACAAAATAGCTGCCTATGGCGATGCGGATATGGAGCGGATCCTGAATACGGAAGGAATGATCCGCTCACCGCGAAAGGTACAGGCTGTTATCAACAATGCCCAGTGTTACCAAAAGGTGCGCGCGGAGTATGGAAGTTTCTGCGATTACCTCTGGTCGTATTCCGGAAACAAGACGATTTTATATCAGGGGCACGATGTCGGGGCGATCCCGGTCAGCAACGGCCTTTCCGACAAGATCAGTAAAGACCTGAAGAAGCGCGGATTCAAATATGTGGGTGCGGTCACAATCTATTCCCATCTGCAGGCCTGTGGAATCATCAACGACCATGACAGGGATTGTCCGTGCTATCATAGAATCAATGAGACGCATCCGA
This sequence comes from uncultured Succiniclasticum sp., assembly GCA_905235335.1. Lineage (GTDB taxonomy): Bacteria > Bacillota > Negativicutes > Acidaminococcales > Acidaminococcaceae > Succiniclasticum. The sequence goes on along the minus strand of CAJOKZ010000030.1, from coordinate 324 downwards.
CAGTCAGAAAGCGGCGGGATCGCGAGAAGTGAATTTCTAAGGAGACGCTGATTAAATGAGTTTGTGCGATGAGCGAGGGCTTTTTGTGACTGACAAGGAAATGGCCCGAAGGCGCAGCCGTAGCTGCGTTGAAGGTCATTGACGCAGTCAGTTACAAAAAGCACCGGTCAGCTTGCAGACGAATTAATCAGCGTCTCCCTAAATTCTATACAAAAAGCCCCTCTGATGCCGGAGGGGCTTTTTTTGGTATTACGATTAAGCTTTTGCCGTTTAAACGCTGCACGCGTACCTGCGTAACAAGGCAGAAAATCTGCACAAATTACA
>CAJOKZ010000029.1 GCA_905235335.1 uncultured Succiniclasticum sp. | reverse complement strand
GGATTTTTACAATGTAAGTTTACTTTTTCTTGTTTTACTTGTCAACTCGCTTGCAGCTGATTATGAGTGAAATACAGGTAATTTTATATTTAGGGAGAGATATCATGGGACCGCTGACGGATGTAAGAGTGCTGGATTTATCCCGGCTGTTGCCCGGGCCATTCTGTACCCGCATATTTGCAGATATGGGAGCGGATGTGATCAAAATCGAAGAACCGATAAAAGGGGATTACGCCCGGGACTTTGTGCCCCGAAGAGGGGACTTTGCCTGCTGGTTCATGGAAGTCAACCGGAATAAAAAAAGTGTGGCTTTGGATTTGAAACAGGAAAGGGACCGGGAGATCTTTCTGGAACTGGCCAAAACTGCAGACATAGTGGTAGAAAGCTTTCGCCCCGGCGTTTTGAAAAAACTTGGTGTTGATTTTGAAACGGTAAGACAGCGGAATCCGAAAATCGTTTACTGTTCGATCACAGGTTACGGAAAACAGGGTCCGCTGGTGAAGCAGGCCGACCACGACATCGGGTATCAGAGTTTGGCCGGGCTGGTTTCTTTAAGCGGGGAAGGGAATGGAAAACCAGCCATCCCCGGCATCCTTGCCGCAGATATGCAGGCTTCTGCTATGGCAGGCATGTCAATCCTGGCCGCTCTGCATCACGCTGAAAAGACCGGGGAAGGGCAGGAGATCAGCATATCACTCTTTGATACTTGTTTGGCACTTGTGCCCGGTGTCAGCGCAACCTATTTTGGGAACGGGTTTGTCAATATCCGGGGGAATAACTGGCTCAGCGGCGCTAATCCCAATTACAATATTTACAAGACCGAAGATGGGAGATATGTCAGTGTAGGATGCCTGGAGGAGAAGTTCTGGATCAACCTCTGCAACCTGCTGGAGCGGCCGGACCTGATTCCCGTTATCAGGAATGAAGAAAAATATCCCTGGCTGAAACGGGAACTGGCATCCGTCATCGCTTCTAAGACACTGAAGGAATGGATGAAGCTGGCGAAAGGATCAGATGCCTGTTTTGCTCCTGTACTGAATTTTGATGAGGCGCTGGAAACGGAACAGGCCCTTGCTGATGAGATGGTGCTGGAAATTGAAGACGCGGAACTTGGCAGTTATAAGACCATGGGGTTTGTTCCAAAGTTTTCCGTTACGCCCTGCGCATTTTACCGGCGGGCCCCGCGGCTTGGCGAACACACGGAAGAAATTTTACAGGAAATAAAAGATAAATAAAATATAGAAAAATCAGCAGGCTGCGGAATGTGTGTAACCGTAACCTGCTGATTTAGATTTTTATTCTTTTGCGGAAGTTCCTGTGTCGTATTCAGCAATAGCTGGATTTTCCGCGACCTTTGTCGTATCAGTATCCAGAGGCGCGAAAGCAGCCACATCTGTTACCGCTGCCGCCCTGGTTGCCACAGAATCGGAGGCAATGGCCGCCGCTGCCGGTGCTTCGTATCCTTCTTTCGGCACAGAGGCTGCAATGCTCTTTTCCTGTGTTAACTTTGCCTTGCGTTTTGATTCTTTTTTCGTGAGGACAGGAACCGGTTTTATATTTTTGCCCGGGGCGATGGCGTCCACAAAGGCTTTGACAATTTCCGGGTCAAAGCTGGTTCCCATGGCGCTTAGCAGTTCCTGCAGCGCTTCCTGATGCTTTTTCTCCCACTGGGTAGTGCAGGGGTTGATGACGCTGTCATAATAATCCGCAACAGCTATGATCCGTGCCCCTAAGGGGATGTTTACACCTTTCAGTCGCTTGGGATAACCCGTGCCGTCCCATTTTTCGTGGTGGCTGCGGATCAGGTCGATGATGCTGTTGAATTCTTCCATGTTTTCAAGCATACTGCACCCTGCGATGCAGTGGCGTTTGTATTGCGCCATTTCTCTGGTGCTGAGATAGGGAAACTTGTTCAGGATGCTGTTGGGAACGCTCAATAGTCCGATATCATGCATAAGAGCTGCTATCCGAATGTTATGGATCTCTTTACGGGAGAGTCCCAGTTTGGCGGCTACGCTGGCCGAGTAATTGGCAACCTGTCGGGAATGCAGGTACAGGAATTCGTTCTTCCGTTTTAAAAGTTCCATAAAAAACGTACAGATTTCTTTGGATTTCCCTGCGTAGGAAAAATCAAGGTACTGAGGGATAGAAAGCATTACAATCACTTCCGTACTTCTTACTTGCTTTATCAGATAAATATAACCGGAAGGATTCCGGTTATGAGTTTCATTTGTTCATGTAACTATAGTATAGTTTGTTTGAGGGAGGACGTCAAGACAAACTGAGTTTCGAAAAAAACAGGTTCGGTTCCAGACCGGATGAAAGCCAGTATGATGAGTTTTCTTACAAAAATTCCTTACATTGGGCACAAGGCTGATTCTAATGTCGAAGCTTGAAAAATCTGATTTGATGTGCTATATTTAACAGGTAAAAACTATCCGGGTCTGTGGTTGAAAGTCGATGCCAGTTGCAGGCGAAACGATCCACGTAAGCAGTAAAAATTACTGTGAGCACGGTGCAGCTTAGAGGTAAGTCCTGCCGTACTTATACGAGAGGGGCAGTAGTGGGGAGCATAAGCTTAGGAGCGAACCCTCCAGCAGGCGAGTGTGGGGGCGAAAACCAGGTCAGCCGGGTCGTTTTTATTTTGGGAGACGCCATCCGGTCAGATCGGATATCTTTTACGGGGATTGCATATAGGCGGTAGCGTTTCTTAAAAAAAAGTTAGGGGGAGAGAACATGAAAAAAATTACGGTTTTATTAAGTATTTTCGTATTAGCGTTAGGTATCCTGGCCGCGGGTTGTGGAGGCGGTTCCAAAGGGGATAAGAAGGCGGCATCCGGCACACCTGCGGCAAAAGAGGAATTGATTGTAGGGACTGAGCCTTCTTTTGCGCCCTTTGAGTTTCCGGAAAAGGATTCCAAGGAATTTACCGGTTTTGATATGGACCTGATCCGCGCCATCGCAAAAGAGATGGGATATAAAAAATGTACGATCCGGAATATGGGCTTTGATGCGCTGATTCCGGCCATCAATTCCGGCAATTTGGATGTATCAATTGCAGGCTTTAGCATTACGGAAGAACGTAAAAAACAAGTCATCTTTTCCCAGCCGTACTACAAATCGGGTTTGGCATTCGTAGTTCGCAAGGATGTAAATGATGTTACGAAGTTCGAGGATCTGCAGAAAAAGACCATCGCAGTCCAGATGGGTACCACCGGCGCCCTGTATGCCGACAAGCTGAAGGAAAAGGGTGCTGTCGTCAAAACCTTTAATACCAGCGACCTGGCTTGCATGGAATTGAAAAATAAGGGTGCGGACGCAGTTATCAGTGATCTTCCGGTACTTCAGTACTTCCTTAAAAACGGTGGCAGCGAATATGCCAAGCTGGCAGGGGAACCGCTTACGGCGGAAGATTACGGCATCGTAATTTCCAAAAAGAATCCCGAACTGGCAAAACAGGTGGATGCAGCCCTGGATGCCTTGAAAAAGAACGGAACATATGACAAGTTGTATGAAAAATGGTTTGGCAGCAAGCCGGCCAAATAATATTTGGACATATTAGCAGGCAGTATGTGGATGAATTTATCTGTTTCTGATAAATAAATCACCAAAGTACTTGTTAAGACAAAGCGCTGATTGAGGGGAGCGTAAAGATGAAAAAAGCATTTGTACTGGTAATGGCAATGGTGATGGCTGTTATGATAGCGGCAGGCTGCGGTGGAAGCGGCGGCCAGAAAAAAGCCGAAAAAGCCCCGGAATTTTTGCGGGTAGGTACGGAATTGGCTTCTGAACCCTTTGTATTTCAAAAAGCGGGCAGCAAAGAGTTTATTGGTTTTGATATGGATCTGATCCGGGCTATCGGACATCAGCTTAACATGAAAGTTGAAATTCAAAATATGAAATTTGATGCCCTGATTCCTGCACTGAGCGCAGGCAATATTGATGTGGCTATAACCGGCATGACCATTACTCCGGATCGTCAGAAAGCAATCGATATGAGTGATCCGTACTATGTAACAGGCCTTGTGGTTGTCGTAAACAAGGACAACAATACAGTAAAGAGCGTAAAAGATCTGGATAACAAAGGGATTGCAGTCCAGATTGGTACTACCAGCGCAGACCGTGCGGCGAAGGTGCCGGGTGCCAAGGTAAAAAAGTTTAATACCAATGCGGAAGTGTTCTTGGAACTAAAGAATAAAGGGGTGGAAGCGGTCATTATAGATAAGCCGCTGGCTGAGTATTATCTGGCCCAGGGCGGCGGCAAAGATACTGCTAAAATCGTAGGCGATCTCATGGATGCTGAATCCTACGGTATTTCCCTGAAAAAGGGAAGCCCCCTGACTACAAAGATTAATAGAGCCTTGCTGGACCTGAAGAATAACGGCGCATATGACAAAATCTATACCAAGTGGTTCGGTGAAGCAAAAAAATAAGCGCGTAAATATTTGGTATTGATCCGGTAATTTCAAATGGTTGGCAACAAAAGGGAATTTTGCATGAAATTCCCTTTTGTGTTTTTTTGTTTATGTAGTATAATATGAAAAATCGGGAAGCCGTTGGAGTGGAATATTACGGTGGTTCTGTTTCTATTGAGTTCCGCAATATTTATTTCAGAAAATATTTCCATAATATGTTTCTTGAGAAAGAAAAAATTCAAAGAGCAAGAAGGTCATTGTGAATGGATATTAACGTTGAGCTGATGAAGAGTGCTTTCCCGCTTCTGATTGCGGGAGCCGGCATTACCATTGAAATTACGGCGTTGAGCGTTTTTTTTGGCATGTTGATTGGTATTGTCGTTTCCCTGATCCGCCTGTCTGATTATAAAATCCTGCGCTGGATGGGGAATGTGTATGTGGATTTTATCCGGGGCACGCCGCTTCTGATTCAAATCTTTCTGGTGTATTTTGCCCTGCCTGCCATCATCGGGCATCGAGTGGATGCGTTCATTGCTGCCATTTCTGCCTGCTCCATCAACAGCGGCGCCTATGTGGCAGAGGTGTTTCGGGGTGGTATCCAGTCTATTGACATAGGGCAAATGGAAGCCGGCCGCAGCTTGGGCATGACTTGGTGGCAGACTATGCGCTATATTATCCTGCCTCAGGCGTTTAAGCGCATTATTCCTCCTTTGGGAAACGAATTTATCGCCATGCTGAAGGATTCCTCCCTTGTTTCTGTTATCGGCTTTGAAGAACTGACTCGCCGGGGACAGTTGATCATCGCCCGAACCTATGCATCCTTTGAAATCTGGATGGCTGTCGCGATCATCTATCTGATCCTGACATTTACGGTGGCCCGGTTGACCGGTCTGCTGGAAAGGAAGTTTGAGACAAAATGAAGTTACGTCAGGAAATTATAAAAATTACCGGTTTGAAAAAGAATTTTGGCGATCTGCAGGTATTGAAGGGTATTGATCTCTACATAAATGAAAAAGAAGTAGTCGTGATTATTGGACCATCCGGAAGCGGCAAGTCTACCTTGCTTCGTTGCATCAATTACCTGGAAGAACCCACGGCAGGGGAAATTGTGTTTGACAATATTCCGCTGAACGGGGAAGCAAATATCAATGAAGTGCGCAAGGAAGTCGGCATGGTGTTCCAGCGCTTTAATTTGTTTCCCCATATGACAGTCATGGAGAACTTGGTGCTGGCACCGATGAAGGTGCGGCATAGCAGTCGTCAGGAAGCGGAAAATCTGGCCATGACGTATTTAAAAAAGGTAGGGTTGGAAATGAAGGCGGACAGCTATCCTGACCAGCTTTCCGGCGGACAGCAGCAACGTGTGGCCATCGCCCGTGCCCTGTGCATGAAACCCAAGGCCATGCTGTTTGATGAACCTACTTCGGCACTGGATCCGGAAATGATCAATGAAGTGCTTGAGGTTATGAAGCAGTTGGCCAAAGAAGGGATGACCATGGTGGTGGTAACCCACGAAATGGGTTTTGCCAAGGAAGTGGGTGACCGGGTGCTGTTTGTGGATGGTGGATATATTTTGGAGGAGGGCACGCCGGACCAGGTGTTCGATCATCCGCAGAATCCCCGTACACAGAGCTTTCTCTCTAAGATTTTGTAAAACAGCGGAAAGCGCAAACAATATGTTAAAATTTACAGGGCTTTGTGAAACCATATTTGGTTTCATAAAGCTTTTTTTGTGTAAAGGAGGCAGTGATAGGACAATCAGAAATTGCGTTTTTTTACAGTGCCCGCTCCGGGCAGGGACAGTTGCGTTGAGGTTTTAAAGTGTAACGTATATTGCACTTTTTTGTGAAAAAGTGACAAAAGTTAGAAATCTTGCTTTGCTTACAGGAAAAAAATGTAATATGTCGAAAGAATAAATAACGGATACAGGACTGGAAAACCTGCGACATGGAAAAGGGGAGGCGTTACAGAACAGTTACAGAACGGGCAGGGCTTTTGGTTGGATATCCGGGCAGAATATCCAGTTTTTCTGGACAGACAGGAGGATTATCAAATGGCAGTTATCGTAAAGGGAAGAAACACCGTTGTATCGCCGGCAGTCAAGGCGTACGTGGAGAAAAAAATTGAGAAAGTGACACGGCAGTTTAAGGCAGTGGGGGATATTACCGCTGTATTGAAGGTGGAAAACGGGAACCATATTGTTGAGATCACGGTTCCGGCAAAGGGGATTTTGCTGCGCGCGCAGGAATCTACTAAAGACATGTATTCTTCCGTAGATCTGGTTGTGGAAAAGATTGAACGTCAGGTGCACAAATATAAGACGAAACTGATGAAACGGAAATACAACAATTTCCGTGACCTTCCTGTTAACGCGCTGCCGGTCGCAGAGGCCGCACCTGCAACAGCAGAGGCGGATGAGGAATTCAAGATTATCCGCAGCAAGAGCTTTACCATGAACCCCATGACGCCGGAAGAAGCGATCTTGCAGATGAACCTGCTGGATCACGATTTCTTCATCTTCTTTGACCCTGATTTTGGGGGTGTCAGTGCAGTTTATCGGCGCAAGGACGGAAATTACGGCCTGCTGGAGCCGAAACTGGAATAACAACGGATTATGCGCAGGACAGAAATGTCCTGCGTTTTTTTATTATTCACGCAAACTTCACAAAAATGCATCCGGAAGGCCACGGGATTCTTTGACTTTTACTGTTCTTTCTGTTAAAATTTTATGATAGACAATAATGGATATTTGTTTGTCTGACACATATCTGGTGCATGCGGATCAGGCAAGGAAAATAATGCAGAAAAGTATTTTCCTTTCAATATGTTATACTTCATTTTATTTATCACAAGTTAAGGAGTGAGTGGTTTGCTGGAAGGTCTGATAAAGAAGATTTTTGGGGATCCCAATGCGAAAGAATTGAAGAACATTCAGCCTATCGTGGATAAGATCAATTCCCTTGAGCCGGAGATGGCAGGGATGAGTTCTGCCAATCTGCAGGCAAAGACCGGCGAGTTCAAGCTTCGCCTGCAAAAAGGAGAAACATTGGATGACATCCTGCCGGAAGCGTTCGCGGTCGTCAGGGAGGCATCTAAACGCGTAACCGGCATGCGACATTTTGATGTGCAGCTGATTGGCGGCGTAGTACTGCACCGAGGCAAGATTTCCGAGATGCGTACCGGCGAGGGCAAGACCCTGGTTGCGACATTGCCGGTCTATCTGAATGCCCTTACCGGCAAAGGGGTTCACGTAGTTACCGTGAACGATTATCTTGCGCGTCGCGACAGCGTGGATATGGGAAAGATATACAATTTCCTGGGGCTGTCTGTGGGGCTGATCGTACATGACCTGGATTTCCCGGAACGCAAGGCAGCGTATCGGGCGGATATAACCTACGGTACCAATAATGAGTTCGGGTTTGATTATCTCAGGGATAATATGGTCGTGGATAAGGAGCAGATGGTACAGCGGGATTTGAACTACTGTATCGTGGACGAAGTGGACTCCATCCTGATTGATGAGGCCCGTACCCCGCTGATCATATCCGGCCCCGGCGAAAAATCTGCGGATTTGTATAAGGTTATAGCCCGCATTGTCGCCAACATGAAAGAGGGCGAGGATTACACCGTTGATGAGAAACAGAAGCAGGTCGCCCCTACCGAGGTGGGCATTGCCAAGGCGGAGAAAGCACTGGGCATCTCCAACCTGTATGATACGGAGCACGGTGTGGATTTTTCCCACCATATCATGTGTGCCATTAAAGCCAAGTCCCTTATGATCCGCGACCGCGATTATGTGGTAAAGGATGGCGAGATTATCATCGTTGATGAATTTACCGGGCGCCTGATGTATGGGCGCCGTTATTCCGAGGGCTTGCATCAGGCAATTGAAGCCAAAGAAGGCGTGGTAGTACAGCGTGAAAGCCAGACATTGGCCACGATCACCTTCCAAAATTATTTCCGTATGTATAAAAAGCTGGCCGGAATGACCGGTACGGCTAAAACAGAGGAACAGGAATTCCAGAAGATCTACGGTCTGGATGTTGTAGTGGTTCCGACCAATAAACCTATGATCCGGACAGATTATCCGGACGTGATTTATAAGACCAAGGCAGCCAAGTACAGGGCTGTTGTGAAAGAGATCGTAGAACTGCATAAAGCCGGACGGCCGGTGCTGGTAGGTACTACATCCATTACGCAGTCGGAAGATTTGAGCGCACTGCTGAAAAAACAGGGGATCCCCCATAATGTACTGAATGCCAAATACCACGAAAAAGAAGCAATGATCGTGGCGGATGCCGGTCAGATGGGGCAGGTCACTATTGCCACCAATATGGCCGGGCGCGGCACGGATATCGTGCTTGGACCCGGAGTGGCAGAATTGGGTGGTCTCCATATCCTGGGCACGGAGCGCCATGAAAGCCGTCGTATCGACAACCAGCTGCGCGGTCGCTGCGCGCGTCAGGGCGATCCCGGTTCATCCCGCTTTTACCTGTCGCTGGAAGACGATCTGATGCGGCTGTTCGGAGGGGACAGAATTAAAAATATGATGGATCGTCTAAAGGTGGATGAGGATGATCCTATAGAAAATGCAATCGTTACCAGTTCTATTGAAAATGCCCAGAAGAAAGTGGAGGAGCGGAACTTTAACATCCGTAAGATGGTGCTGGAGTATGACGATGTCATGAACCAGCAGCGTGAGGTCATTTATAAGGAGCGTCGCAAGGTGCTGGACCAGGAGGATCTGCGTTCCACCGTTATGGAATTCACCCACAAGATCGTGGACCGTGCAATGACCATGTACTGCCCGCCTGAAGCCTATTCGGAAGACTGGGATCTGAAAAACATGGTGCGGTACTGTGAAGAATTTTTCGCTCCGTTTGGCGAACTGCAGGAAGAAAAGCTGGCAGACCTTAGCCGGGAAGAAATCGGCGAATATCTGCACAAACTGGCGGATGATATCTATGCCAGCCGGGAAGAGGAGATTACTCCGGAAATAATGCGTGAACTGGAAAACCTTGTCATGCTGAAGGTCGTGGACAATCACTGGATGGAACACCTGGATGCCATGGACATGTTGCGTGAAGGTGTGGGCCTGCGGGCATACGGGCAAAAAGACCCGTTGGTGGAATATAAGTTTGAAGCTTTTGACATGTTCGAGGCCATGATCGAAGCCATTGAGGATGACGTTGTGAAATATATGTACCGGGTCAATGTGATCTCTCAGCCGATGATGGAGATGGATGACCATCTGGATAATGCTACAATGAACAATCCGACGGTGGATACACCGGAGGGCGAAGGGGAAAGGCAGCCAGTGGTCAACAAGGGACCGGATATTGGGCGGAATGACCCGTGTCCCTGCGGCAGTGGCAAAAAATATAAGAACTGCTGCGGAAAAGGAAAATGAGGTCTGTGCAGGCGACTGAAGAAAATGCCGGACGGTATCATAGACTCCATAATTCTGCTGAAATGCCCCTGTAAAGGTGCTTACAACAGCCAAAACAACGTGGCCCTCGTGGGATCTGACGGATTGAAAAATAACCAGTAAAGGATGTGAGAAAGTTGTTGCTTGAAGAATACAGGCCGGAAATTGCCAACCTCAAGAAAAAACTGGACGAAATGAGGGGATCTCTTTGACATCCCCAGCAAAGAAGAAAAGATTGGGGAACTGGAGCATCTGATGGGAGAACCTTCCTTTTGGGATGATCCGGAAAAGGCGTCAAAGGTATCCAAGGATGTTGATGCATTAAAATCAGAAGTACAGGAATATAAAGATCTGGAAACGGGACTGGACGATCTGGAGGTGCTGCAGGAGATGGCAGCGGAGGAACAGGATGAGTCTCTGATTCCGGAATTGGATGATACGTTAAATCAAATAAAAGAAAACCTGCATCATCTGGAACTGGGTATGCTGTTGTCGGAAGAGTACGATGCCAACAACGCTATCCTTACTCTCCATGCAGGTGCGGGCGGGACGGAGGCCCAGGACTGGACTTCCATGTTGTTGCGCATGTTTACGCGTTTTGCGGAGCGGAATGGGTTTCAGGTAGAGATGTTGGATTACCTGGCCGGTGATGAAGCAGGGGTCAAGAGCGCCACGTTGCAGATCAACGGACATAACGCTTACGGTTTTTTCCGCAGTGAAAAGGGGGTTCACCGCCTGGTGCGTATTTCTCCCTTTGATGCCAATGCCCGTCGACATACATCCTTTGCGGCGGTGGATGTGATGCCCGAACTGGATGAAACCGTGAATGTGGAAATCAACATGGATGAAGTGAGGGTGGATCTCTTTCGTGCCAGCGGCGCCGGCGGACAGCACGTAAATAAAACTTCCTCCGCAGTGCGTATGACCCATTTGCCTACAGGTATCGTGGTGCAGTGTCAGAATGAGCGCAGTCAGCTCCAAAATCGCGAAAAGGCTCTGCAACTGTTGCGTGGCAAGTTATATGCTTATGAAAAGGCGAAGCAGGATGCGAAAATCAGCGACCTGGCCGGGGATTATCAGGCCATCGAGTGGGGAAGCCAGATTCGTTCCTATGTGTTCCAGCCTTATACTATGGTTAAAGATCATCGGACATCCTGCGAAACATCAAATGTTGATGCGGTGATGGATGGAGAATTGCGACCCTTCGTAGAAGCCTTTCTTCGCCAGGAATATGAAACCAAAAAACTGGCGGCCAAACAGATATAATAATCATAGCGCCGCAGGTCTTCCGATTTGTGCCGCTGTATTTTGCATCTTTAAAATATTATCGTTAGAAATATATTGAAAGCTGGCTGAAAACCGACATGAAGATCCGGGATTGGAAAAATCATTACAATCCAATATTGCTGCTTTGTATTATCGTTGCATTCTGTGCGGCGCTTTGGCTGATGCAGATCCGTATCGGCATTGAAAAACGGAACGATACGGTGGAGCAGGTGATAGATTATCAGGGGATCCTGATGCTGGCCCAAAGGGAAGGAAGAGACAGCGGCCGGTTGCTGGAGCAATTCAAAGAAGCTGGTGTGACTACGCTGATCGTGTATGATTCCACGTTGGAGAAGCTGGATCGGGAGGGCCGGATCGCAGCTATGCCGGGCGATGTATTACAGAAAGCGGCTTTCGGTATCCACAGGGGCGCTTTTGATGCGTTGCTGCCTTTGTATGAAATTAATCCGGATGCCGTTTACGTGGCTCATGGCAATGATGAGGATGCCTGGGAAGAAACGAAGGAAGATCTGTACCTCCGATATGGGGCAGATCGGATAAAAACAGTCAGTCTGAATCCGGAAATTTTGGAGGTCAGGGGCGATTCCCGTGTTCTGCTGGAGCCGGATTACCGTGCAAAAACGCCAATGATGCAGGCGCCCCTGGGGTTGTCTGTGAAGGAGTTGCAGGAGGTTCAGAAAGCTGGATTCCTGGCTGCAATTCGTCCACAGAATTATCTCCCTTATTCGCGGGATGCCGTTAACAGTTTGTTTAAAAGGGTTGATAGGGCAGGTGTTCAGGTAACCACTTATATTCCCTGCGGTACCGATGTTATTGGTTATCCGCAGGATATCGACTACATGGGGAAGATGTTGTCGGAACGGAATATCCGCCTGGGGCTGCTTGAACATGTAACACAGTTGCAGTTTGCCAATTTTGACGGTCTTGATGCCCTGTTGCGGAGTGTTAACAACAATGCGGTCCGGGTATTGAACATCGATGCACAGGAAAACAGCAAGCTGATGATGGAGGATGCCCTTCGGCGCTGGGCCTTGGCCGATGAGGAACGGAATATCCGGGTCAATTATGTTCGTTTATTCCTGAAACCGCAGCATGCTATAGATGTTATTGATCTGAATCTCCAGTATATGCGACAGATCACGGAACAGGTCAAAGGCCGCGGATATAAAATAGGAGTGGCAGGCGTATTCCAAAAACCGGGAGCGGAGAAATCGCCTTCAGTGAACGGAAACCCTGGATTTAACGGATCCTACAATCCTGCCCGGGGTATGCTGCTGTTGGTTGCGCTGGGCACATGGGCAGCGTTGGCACTGTATCTGGGCATACTTTACCCTGAGGCAAACGGAAAGAAGCAGTACCTTCTTGTCATAGCAGGAATGCTTGTTACGGGATTTTGCCTGTTCATGGGTCGGGGCCTGTCAGTCAGACAGGGTCTGGCATTTATGTCTGCAGTGCTATATCCTGTTCTTTCCATCAGTGTAATTATGTTTTTATGGGAAGATATCCGGAGCGATGACAGGTCCCTGACAGGGATTCTTTTAACCGCATTGTGGCAGCTTGCCCTTGCCGTGGGTCTTTCACTGGTTGGTGCTACATTGAATGGTTCTATCATGGGGGACTTGCGGTTTCTCCTTGAAGCGGATATTTACCGGGGTGTCAAGTTGACATTCGTTATGCCGGTTATTCTGACCGTGTTGCTTTTCCTGCGCCGGTACAGCATTTTCCCGGAAACAACGGAAGGCGCTTCAGGATTGTTTTCCCAGTTTGCCAAAATCTGCAAAACAAAACTTACCCTGGGTCACTTTGTGCTCCTGGGGGTATTGCTGTTTGCAGCCTATATTTTTGTGGGCCGCAGCGGGCATACCGGCGGGGTTCCGGTTCCTGCTATCGAGATTAAGCTTAGGCTGTTTTTGGAGCAAGTCATGTATGCCCGTCCCCGTGAAAAAGAATTTATGATAGGGCACCCTGCTTTTTTCCTGGCGGTCTATGCCGCATACCGGCAGGCGCCGAACATATGTAAACTGGTACTGGTATTGGGGGCTGTCATTGGACAGGGTTCCCTGGTCCAGACCTTCTGTCACATGCGGACCCCGGCGATGATGAGTTATATCCGTGCTTTGGACGGATACCTGCTCGGCGCTGGCCTGGGGATTATTGCTGTGATTGTGGTTTCAATTTTAATGCCATATATAAAACCATGGCTGAGGAGATTTACCGTTAATGAGTAAAATTGTTATTTCCGGATATTACGGGTTTAATAATGCGGGTGATGAGGCGCTTTTGTCGGCTATTTTGGCGTCATTGCGAGCCATTGAGCCCGATGTGGATATTACTGTAATTTCCGGAAATCCGGGAAATACCATAGCAATGCATCAAGTTAAATCGCTGTACCGGTTTGCTGCGGTACGGTTGTTGAAGGCTATAGGAGAAGCGGATCTGGTAATCAGCGGAGGCGGCAGCCTTTTGCAGGATGTAACCAGTAAACGCAGTCTGTTATATTATCTTTCCATAATTGCCGCGGCAAAGTGCAAAGGCAGGAAGGTCATGCTTTTTGCTCAGGGGATCGGACCGATTCGCAATCGTTTTATGCGGTTGCTGACCCGCACTGTTTGCAACAAAGCCGATCTCATCACTGTCCGTGACCGGGATTCTGCAGAAGAACTGGAACGTATGGGTGTTTCAGTTGAAAATGTCGAAATTACGGCGGACTCTGTACTTACACTGAATCCGGCATCCAAGTTAAAAGGAAAAGAGTTTTTGTCAAAAGCCGGACTGGATCCGTATAGGCCGATTATTGGGGTATCTGTCCGGGAATGGCCGGATAATCAGCATTGTCTGGAACAGATTGCTATTGCCCTGGGCAGCATCAGCGACAGATTTAACGCACAGATCGCTGTTCTGCCATTGCAGGTTTCCATGGATATGAAGGCCAGTCAGATACTGATGAATTATCTGCCAAAAACCCGGAATAAGGTTGTTCTAGTAAAGGGGAAATATTCTACAGAAGATTTTCTCAGTATTATCGGCTGCTTCCGTCTTCTTATCGGGATGCGTCTCCATGCTTTGATTTTTGCAGCGGTCATGAAGGTTCCGCTGATGGCCGTTTCATACGATCCCAAGGTGGACAGTTTTGTAAAAGAGATTGGAGCCCGGGCCGTAGGAACTGTGGCAGATCTGGATGCGGAAAGGGTAGTACAGGCTGCAGAAATGTTGTGGGGAGCAGAGCAGACATTGCAGGAACAGCGTATTGCCGAAATGCGAAAACTTGCACAGAGTAATGCGGTAAAGGCGTTTAACCTGCTTCATAGGAAGTAATTGCTGAAGATGTGTGATATTAGCGGTTTGGAACTGTTGCAGCTGTCAATCTGTTTCTGTTACAGGCTGTTTGTAATAATTTGCAATTATTTTGCAAACGGTTCAGACGAAATGTTGTATAGTGAACATAGGTATTTATAAAAAAACCTGCTAACTAAAGACAGTGTTTTTGCAAAATTTGGAATGATATGCTTTTAGTAATGTTGCGAAGGGAGCTTTATCAGTGCTGGAAATGACAGGTATCAGCAAGACATATCCCGGAGGGAATGTTGCGCTGCGTAATATCAATGTGCGTATTGAACAGGGTGAGTTTGTGTTTATTGTTGGGCCCAGTGGGGCCGGAAAATCTACATTTATCAAGATGTTGTTAAGGGAAGTGCTTCCTACATCAGGAAGTATACGCCTTAACGATGTGGATATTTTGAGCCTTACGGCAAAAGAAGTACCATATCTGCGGCGTCAGCTGGGGATTATCTTTCAGGATTACAGGTTGTTGCCGGACCGGACGGTGTATGATAATGTTGCGTTTGCCATGCAGGTTATCGAAGCGCCGTATCGGAAGATCAAACGGCGGGTTATGAATGTGCTGGACTTGGTAGGACTGCGTCGCAGAGCCTATGCGCGTCCTAACGAGCTTTCCGGCGGCGAGCAGCAGCGCATCGCTATCGCCCGGGCCATTGTGAACAGCCCGAGCCTGGTGATCGCGGACGAACCGACTGGCAATCTGGACCCGGAGACCAGTAAGGAGATCATGGAGATTTTCCAAGAGATTAACAATGCGGGGACAACCATCATTATGGCGACCCATGACAAGGAAATTGTAGACAGCATGGCAAAACGTGTCATTGCTATAGAACATGGGGAAATTGTCCGTGATGAATTGAATGGGGTATACGGATATGAGTCTGAGCAGTAAAGAATATTTTATCCGTGAGACGGGAAAGTCTATTAAGCGAAACGGTATCATGAGTTTTGCGTCCGTTTCTACGGTTGCTGTTTCACTGCTGGTTCTGGGTCTGTTTCTGCTGATGTACCTGAATACGGACAACCTGGCGGAATATCTGGAAAGTCAGGTGGAGATGACGGTCTACCTGGAAGATACGGCGACCGGGGCAGAAGTCGCCGATATGCGTGAAAAGCTGAAAAAGATGGAAGGCGTAGTGCAGGTTACAGAGGTGACCAAAGCCCAGGCTATGGAACGATTCAAGAACCGCCTGGGAGATCAGGCCGCTCTTCTGAAAGCGTTGGGCAAGGATAACCCGTTCCCGTTTTCTTTTGAGGTGCAGGTGGACCGCCCTGAACGGATCAAGGCGCTGGTTGCCGAGGTAGAAAAATGGCCTAAGGTGGAAACTGCGAAGTTTGGGCAGGAAGTTGTGGAGCATCTGTTTGCCCTGACCCGGGTCCTGCGAATCGGCGGCGCGGTGCTGATCGTCTTTCTCTGCTTTGCGACACTGTTCATTATTATGAACACCATACGACTGACCGTTTTCGCGCGCCGACGGGAAGTTATCATCATGAAATATGTGGGAGCTACTGACTGGTTTATCCGTTGGCCATTTATGCTGGAAGGAATGACGCTTGGTTTGGGAGGGGCTGTTCTTGCCTGTGTTATCGTGGATGGAATCTATGTCAGCGTCATGGGGAGGGTTCATAACACCTTTGCCTTTTTCCCGGTTCTGCCTTCCTGGCCGACACTGTTATATGCGGATGTTTTCATTCTAGCCTGTGGCGCCCTGATCGGGGCCTTTGGCAGTTACCTGTCCCTTAAGAAATTCCTTCGGGTTTAGGGAGGCGTCCTATGAAATTTCGTAGAGCTGTAAGTATGATGCTGGCCCTGTGTCTTTTTCTGCTTCAGATGGTTCCAGTATTTGCCGAAAGCGAAATGGAAAAGAAGAAAAAAGAATTGGATGCTGCCCAGCATAATGTACAGCAGGCTGAAGAAAAGAAAGACAGGGCCAAACAGAAGGTATCCGCGGCAAAAGAGAGCCTTAGTGAAATTGTGGCAAGACTGGGCCGGTTGCAGCAGGATATCAACACCCTGCAGAAAAAAGCAGATGTTCTGCAAAAAGATATTGATAAAAACACAGCGGAACTGAATAAAAAGAAAGACGAGATGGAAGGCCGCTTGAAGATTTATCGTACCCGTCTCCGCGATATATATGAAAACGGACAGATTAATTATCTGGATGTTTTGCTTGGTGCCAAGGATTTCGGTGATTTTGCCTCCCGTATGTATTTGCTACAGAAAATTATTCGCAGTGACCTGGATTTGGTAGATGCGGTGCGAAGAGAAGCAGCCGAGATTCAAAAGCGGCAGGATGTGTTGGACGGCCAGATGGCTGAAATCAAAAAAGACCGCGCCGCCCTGGAAGAAAAGCGCAGTAATGCGGAGAATATGCGGGAGCAGCGTGCTCAGCTGCTGTACAAGGCAGAAGAAGAAAAACGGAAATCGGATGAGGAATACGATCGCATGCTGGCCATTTCCGACAATATCAAATCCATGCTTCAGGGAATGGAGACCGCCTCGGTAATGCCTTCAGGCGGTGGAAACGGTTCCTTTGCCTGGCCTTGTTCAGGTACAATTACCTCGTATTATGGCTGGCGTGTCCATCCAATCTTTGGAACCCGAAAATATCATTCCGGTATGGATATCGCGGTGGATTACGGAACACCGATTCACGCTGCGGCAAACGGCGTTGTGGTATATTCCGGCTGGATGGGAGGCTATGGTTATGCTATCATGCTGGATCACGGCGGCGGATTGGTGACGATTTACGGGCATAACTCCAGTCTGGCAGTAGGCGAAGGCCAGCGGGTTTCCAAGGGACAGGTGGTTGCCTATGCGGGAAGTACCGGGTATTCAACTGGTCCTCATTGCCATTTTGAGGTGCGGTTACACGGTGAGGTCACAGAACCGCTGAACTATCTGCCATAACCTGGATATCAGCATCCGGGGTCATGTTTCCGTTATGCAGCGGAATACTGGAACTATTGCACTGATTGTTATAACGAAAAAGCCGGGAAACCAGAGTAAAGGAATTGTTTTAACAAAGGCGGACGGAAGGAGAGGAAGCGACACCTTCCTCTTTTGTATGTAATGATGACAGATCATTGAATGAAATCTTTTGTTGCGCAACGGGGGTGTCAGGTTTTGAATAAGAAAGTTAGCATCTGGGTTATTCCCGTTGTTGTGATTGCGACCATTTTCCTAACGTTGGCCGGTGTGGGCTGGGGCCTGCAGAAGATTACGCATAATGTTGCGGGGGCGGTACAGTTCCTGTTTACGATGGGAAAGATCCATTCCAGCTATGTCGGGGAATACACAGAGAAAAAGTTGTTTGAAGGGGCCATGCATGGCATGGTAGAAAGTCTGGATGATCCTTATTCTGAATATTTGAATGAGGAAGGTTTTGCTCGCCTCAATGAGGTGACGGACGGCACCTTTGGTGGTATCGGTGTAGTTCTGGGGCAGCGAAACAAAGAATTTGTGGTTGTTTCGCCCATGGAAGGTTCTCCTGGCGCGAAAGCAGGTATTGAAGCGGGGGACAAGATCCTCAAGGTTAACGATGAAGATATTAAGGGCCGCTCGCTTGAGGATGTGGTCGGCAAAATCCGCGGAAAGAAAGGAACCGGCGTCAAACTGTTCTTGGAACATCAGAATGGGGAGCAGTATACGGCAGATATCATACGGGATGATATCAAAATCCAATCGGTTGCCGGAAAGATGTTGCCGGATACTAAGATCGGTTATATCCGAATTGCCATGTTTAATGAAAACACAGGGGAGGAATTTAAAAAGGCTTACGAAAAGCTGGAACAGGAAGGCATGCAGGCCACACTTCTGGATTTGCGGCATAATCCTGGCGGGTTGCTGAATGAATGTGTGAAGGTGGCCAATTATATCGTTCCCGAAGGCCCGGTGGTTTCCATTACGGATAAACAGGGGAACACAAAGGTTTACAAGTCCCAGCTGAAACAAGTAAAGTACCCTCTGGCGGTTCTGATAGACCATGGAAGTGCCAGTGCTTCTGAGATTGTAGCCGGTGCGGTGCAGGATACGAAGGCAGGAAAACTGTTCGGTGTTACTACTTACGGAAAAGGATGTGTGCAGTCTGTATACCACATTACCTATGATACGGGCCTGAAACTGACTACTGCCATGTATTATACTCCTTCCGGGCGCTCCATTCACAAGGTGGGGGTTACACCGGATGTGGAAATTGAGCTTCCCGCAAAACCGGTTGTCGATCTCCAGATGAAAAAAGCGGAAGAGTATTTGAAAGAAGAATTGGAAAAAGCAAAATAGAAAGTTTACAAAAGGGACCATCGAAATTTTTCCAAAGAATCGTTTTAGAAAGTCAATAATGGAAAACAGAATGATGTAAGAATACCAAGGCAGATTTCGCTTAGGGCAATAAAGGGATATCCGATAATTCTACGGACATCCCTTTTTATTTTTTATAAAAAGACAAAAAAATAGCGGACAAGAGTCCGCTATAATTACAACATTCTTTTAACAAGGATCCTTTGAAAATATATTTCCTGATATCCTGTGCAGTTATTCTGTACAATGCTTAAACGATATGGCCTTTTGCTTTTATGACCTCGATTACACTGTCCACGTGTTTCTCGCAGATTTCATCGCTTTCCGCTTCGACCATCACGCGGATC
>CAJOKZ010000028.1 GCA_905235335.1 uncultured Succiniclasticum sp. | reverse complement strand
CGCTGATTACCCCGATTGCCATGGAACAGGGCCTGCGCTTCGCAATCCGTGAAGGCGGCCGCACTGTAGGTGCTGGTGTTGTTGGTGACATCATCGAATAATTACTGATATAGTGTTGTAATATTGATCTTAGATCCCGGTATGAGGGGCGTAAGACAGCCCCTCATATTCTTATGTTTATTGGCACCTGCGATGATGTGAAAGGTTGCTTGCCTGTCCTGCCTTGCAGACGGGGAGATTTTCACGGAGTATGTCCGTTCTTAGAAACTGGGCGATTGGAGGAAAAATTAATGGCTAAGACACAAAAAATCAGGATACGCCTGAAAGCGTATGACCACACCGCTCTGGATCAGAGCGCTGCTAAGATTGTAGACACCGCGAAACGTACCGGCGCACAGGTTTCCGGCCCGATTCCTCTGCCTACAGAGAAAAACATTTACACGATTCTGCGTTCTCCGCATGTCAACAAAGATTCCCGTGAGCAGTTTGAAATGCGTACTCACAAACGTCTGGTAGACATTCTGGAGCCGACTCCGAAAACCGTTGACGCGCTGATGCGCTTAGACCTTCCGGCCGGCGTGGACATCGAAATCAAACTGTGAGGAGGTGCTAACGATGGCTAAAGGAATTATTGGCAAGAAACTGGGCATGACCCAAATTTTTGAAGCTGATGGCAAGTTTATTCCTGTTACGGTTGTGTTAGCAGGCCCTTGCACTGTGATTCAGAACAAAACAGAAGAAACTGATGGATACAATGCGATCCAGATCGGTTTCGGTGAAGTTAGCGAAAAGAAAGTGACAAAACCGGAAAAAGGGCACTTCGCAAAAGCAGGTGTTGCTCCTGCGGAATTTGTTAAGGAATTACGTCTGGACGCTCCGTCCGACTTAAAACCGGGTGACGTGATCAAAGCTGATTTGTTTGCAGCCGGGGAACTGGTTGACGTAAGCGGCATCAGCCGCGGCAAAGGCTTTGCAGGCACAGTCAAGCGTCATAATTTCGGTCGCGGGCCTATGAAACACGGTTCCAAATCTCATCGTGAACCGGGTTCTATGGGACCTATGCATTCAGGTCCTGGCGGCAGAGTAATCAAAGGCAAAAAACTGCCTGGCCGTATGGGCGGTACGAATGCTACCGTTCAGAGCCTGACCATAGCAAGGGTCGACACTGAGCGCAATCTTATCCTTGTACACGGATCCATCCCTGGTGCCAACGGTTCCTGCGTAGTGATCAGGGAAGCTGTAAAAGGTAAGTAATTTAAACGACGGAAAGGAGGATGCTTCATATGCCGAAGTTATCTGTATATAACATGGCCGGTAAAGCGACCGGCGAAGAAATTGAATTAAATGATGAAGTTTTTGGCGTTGAGTTTAATGAACCTGTAGTTCATCAGGCTGTAGTGATGCAGCAGGCGAATCAGCGTCAAGGCACTTCCGCTACCAAGACACGCGGCATGGTTCGCGGTGGCGGCAGGAAACCTTGGAAACAGAAAGGAACCGGCCATGCACGTGTTGGTTCCACCCGCTCTCCTCTGTGGGTTGGCGGCGGCACCACCTTTGGACCACAGCCCCGTAGTTATGCGAAAGCTATGACGAGGAAGGCACGCCGTCTGGCATTACGCTGTGCATTATCTGCAAAAGTTGCTGCAGGCCAGCTGGTTATCATTGACAACATTGCCTTTGATGATTTCAAGACCAAACGGACAGTGGAAATGCTGGATGCTTTTGAAGCTGCAGAAAATAAGACACTGATTATCACCGATGGTGAAAACGAGAATGTCGAACTTTCTGCGCGCAACATCCGCAAAGTGACCGTCATCAACAACGGCGGCCTGAACTGTTTCGATCTGTTGCACAATAATAAGGTATTCCTGGATAAGAATGCTGTAGAAAAGATTGAGGAGGTACTTGCATAATGGCTGCTAATCCTCGCGACGTTTTGATCCGCCCGCTCATCACGGAAAAAACATCCCTGATGATGCAGGACAATAAATATACTTTCAAGGTTCCGGTGACTGCGAACAAGACAGAGATTCGCCAGGCGGTGGAATCCATCTGGAATGTAAAAGTTTTATCCGTGACAACTATCCGCGTAAGCGGCAAGATTAAACGGATGGGCAGAAATATCGGCCGGACATCAGACTACAAAAAAGCAATCGTAAGACTGGCTGAAGGCCAGACAATTCCTGTGTTTGAAGGAATGTAAGGAGGGAAGCTAAATGGCGATTAAAAGCTACAATCCGTATTCTCCTTCGAGACGTTTCATGACGACGTCTTCCTTCGAAGAGATTACGACAGATAAACCCTATCGTCCGCTTGTTGAAAAGCTCAACAAACATGCCGGTCGCAACAACACTGGTAAAATGACTGTACGGCATCAGGGCGGCGGTGCGAAAAGACAGTACCGCATCATCGATTTTAAACGCAATAAAGATGGTATTCCTGCGAAAGTGGCGACGATCGAATATGATCCGAACCGTAATGCTCGCATCGCTCTGCTCAACTATGTTGACGGCGAGAAACGTTATATCCTCGCTCCCCTTGATTTGAAAGTAGGAGATAAGGTAGAAAGCGGTCCGGATGCAGATATTAAGACTGGCAACTGCCTGCCGCTGAAGAACATTCCGGTCGGCACACTGGTGCATAATGTGGAGTTGAAGATCGGAAAAGGCGGCCAGATGGCACGTTCTGCCGGTACAGTGGTACAGCTTATGGCCAAGGAAGGCGATTACGCACTGCTGAGGCTGCCCTCCGGCGAGGTACGTAAGGTACATATCAACTGCCGCGCTACCATTGGCCAGGTCGGCAATCTGGAATTTGAAAATATTACCATCGGCAAGGCCGGGCGTTCCCGCTGGTTGGGTATCCGTCCTGCCAACCGTGGCGTTGTTATGAATCCGAATGACCATCCTCATGGAGGCGGTGAAGGCCATAGCCCGGTTGGTCGCAAACGTCCTGTTACTCCCTGGGGCAAGCCGGCGTTTGGTGTACGTACACGCAAGAACAAAAAATCTTCTACTAAGTTAATCGTAAGCCGCAGAACGAAATAATTGTTGAAAGAAAGGAGGCTTATCAGTGTCTAGATCAGTTAAAAAAGGACCTTATGTACATCCGAGCCTGTTAAAGAAGGTTGATGCACTTAATGCCGCAAATGATAAAAAGGTCGTTAAGACCTGGTCCCGCGCTTCTATGATTTTACCTTCGTTTGTGGGACACACTATCGCGGTTCATGACGGACGCAAACATGTTCCGGTATTCATTACCGAAGATATGGTAGGCCATAAACTGGGAGAGTTTGCTCCTACCCGTACCTATAGAGGCCATCAGAACAAGAAAGCAGATACTACTGGAAAGTGAGGAATAAGTAATGGAAGTCAAGGCTACTGCAAAATATATCCGCATTGCTCCTCGCAAACTGCGCATTGTTATGAACCTGATCCGCGGTAAAAAAGTATCCGATGCTTTCGCAATCTTAAAGTTTACGCCGAAAGTTGGTTCTGAAGTTGTGGAGAAGGTATTGCGCAGCGCTGTTGCCAATGCTGAACATAATAACGATATGAATGTGGACAACCTGTTCGTTTCATCTTGCTATGTCGATCAGGGTCCCACTCTGAAACGAATCCATCCGCGTTCCCGTGGACAGGCTTTCAAGATTTTGAAACATTCCAGCCACGTGACCGTATGTGTTTCAGAGAAATAATATTCCCGGATAAGGAGGGTAATGATAGTGGGTCAGAAAGTTAATCCGCATGGTCTGCGTGTTGGCGTAATCAAAGGTTGGGAATCTAACTGGTATGCTGATAAAGACTATGAAAAATTCTTGCTGGAAGATATTAAAATCCGTGAGTTTATTAAAGAAAAACTGTTCCAGTCCGGAATTTCCAAGGTAGATATTGAGCGCGCCTCCAATAAGGCCCGTATAACGATCTATACCGCAAAACCGGGCATGGTGATTGGTCGCCAGGGAAGCAATATCGAATTGCTGAAAAAAGACTTGAAGAAAATGACCGATGCCAACATAGATATCAATATCCAGGAGATTAAACAGCCGGATATGGATGCAACGCTGGTTGCCGAAAACATTGCAAGCCAGTTGGAACGGCGTATTGCTTTCCGTCGTGCCATGAAACAGTGCGTTGGCCGGACTATGCGCATGGGCGCAAAAGGCATTAAAGTAAAAGTGGGCGGCCGCCTGGGCGGTGCTGAAATTGCCCGCAGCGAAAGCTATCGCGAGGGCTCCATTCCCCTGCACACTTTGCGTGCTGACATTGATTACGGCACAGCGGAAGCACATACCACATATGGCCGTATCGGTGTAAAGGTATGGATCAATAAAGGTGAAGTCCTGCCGGAAACCAAGGCAGCAGCTAAGACTGCATCCGCAAAGGAGGCATAAGGAAAATGTTATTACCGAATAGAGTTAAACATCGTAAACAGCACAGGGGCCGTATGAAAGGTCGTGCTATGCGCGGCAATAAGATCTACCATGGCGATTTTGGCCTGGTTGCGCTGGAACCTGCTTGGATTACTAATCGTCAGATTGAAGCAGCACGTATCGCTATGACCCGTTACATCAAACGTGGTGGACAGGTATGGATCCAGATCTTCCCAGACAAACCGATTACAGCAAAACCGGCTGAGACCCGTATGGGTTCCGGCAAAGGTTCCCCGGAATATTGGGTAGCGGTAGTGAAGCCCGGCCGTGTCCTGTTTGAAATGGGCGGTGTAGGGGAAACCGAGGCAAAAGAAGCAATGCGTCTGGCTGGCCACAAGCTCCCCATTAAAACTAAATTCGTTACAAAGGCTCAGTTGGAAGCCGAAACTGCCGTAGAAGCAAAGGGTGGTGAAGCTGAATGAAAATCAATGAAATCAGAGAATTATCTGCTGAGGATTTGGATAAGAAGTTAGCAGAGTTGAAGGAAGAACTGTTTAACTTGCGTTTTCAGATGGCAACCGGACAATGTGAGAATCCCATGAAGATCCACGAAGTAAAAAAATCCATTGCCAGAATCAAAACCGTTCAGCGTCAGAATGAGATTAACGCATAAGGTTTTGAAGCTTAATTAAGGAGGAAACAGTCGTGACCGTAGAAAGAAATGCGCGTGTCAGCCGTGTTGGAAGAGTAGTCAGCGACAAGATGCAGAAGACCATCGTTGTGGCTGTTGAACGTTTTGTTCAGCATCCGCTCTACAAAAAAGGCGTTAAGAACACGATTAAATTTAAGGCACATGATGAAAACAATGAAGCGCATATCGGAGATATGGTAAAGATCACCCAGACCCGTCCGCTTTCCAAGGACAAATGCTGGCGCCTGGTTGAAATATTAGAACGTGCTAAATAATTGTAATTGCCCGGTTGTATCTAGCCTGGCAAGGGAGGTTAAACATGATTCAACAACAGACAATTCTTAATGTCGGGGACAATACCGGCGCTAAGAAGGTTATGTGTATCCGCGTTATGGGCGGGTCTTTCCGGAGATATGCCAATATCGGCGATATCATTGTGTGCTCTGTTAAAGATGCAGCACCCGGAGGCGTTGTTAAGAAAGGTGACGTTGTGAAGGCAGTTGTTGTTCGTTCTACCAAGGGACTGCATCGCAAGGATGGATCCTATATCCGTTTCGATGAAAATGCCGCAGTTGTGATAAAAGACGACAAGAGCCCCCGTGGAACCCGTATCTTTGGGCCTGTAGCCCGCGAACTGCGTGAAAAAGACTTTATGAAAATTATTTCTCTGGCGCCGGAAGTGCTGTAAGAAATCAAATCAGGCACAATAGGAGGTGTTCTTAAGACATGGCTACCGCTGTAAAGCTGCATGTTAAAAAAGGCGATACCGTTCAGGTTTTATCCGGTAAGGATAAAGGGAAGGAAGGAAAGATACTGACTGCCCTGCCGAAAAAAGGAAAGGTTATCGTAGAAGGCGTAAATAAGGTAAAACGCCATACAAAACCGTCCCAGACCAACCCTCAGGGTGGTATTGTGACGAAAGAAGCTGCCATTGCTTCCTGCAAAGTCATGCTGGTATGCCCCAGCTGCAAAAAACCGACCCGCATTGCGCATAAGCTGGAGGATGGAAAATCTAAGAGAGTATGCAAACACTGTGGCGAAGTGATCGATAAATAATATCCGGGAAAGGAGGAGACATTGTAAATGGCTAAGACCAGACTGCAAGAAAAGTATTTGTCTGAAGTCGTAAAAGCACTTACGGACAAATTTCAGTATAAAAACGTAATGGAAATTCCAAAAGTGGAAAAAGTTATCATCAACATGGGCATCGGGGAAGCAGTTACCAATAGCAAAGCATTGGATTCCGCAGTTGCCGAGATGGTAACGATTGCCGGACAGAAACCGGTTATCACCAAAGCCAAGAAATCCATTGCTGCATTCAAGTTGCGTACCGGCATGCCTATCGGTGCGAAGGTTACCCTCCGCGGAGACCGCATGTATTATTTCCTTGATAAGCTGATGAACGTGGCGTTGCCCCGCGTACGTGACTTCCGCGGTGTCAGTGCGACGTCTTTTGATGGCCGTGGTAATTATGCCCTGGGCCTGAAAGAACAGTTAATTTTCCCGGAAATCGAATATGACAAAGTTGACAAGGTTCATGGCATGGATATCATCATTGTGACCACTGCCAAGACTGATGAGGAAGCCCGCGAACTGTTGCGGCTCCTTGGAATGCCGTTCGCAGCATAAGTAAGGAGGAAAGAATTTTGGCTAAGACAGCAATGATTGAAAAATGGAGTAAAGAACCGAAATTTAAAGTTCGTCATTACAACCGCTGCAAAATCTGCGGCCGCCCCCATGCTTACCTGCGTAAGTTCGGTATGTGCCGTATCTGCTTCCGTGAATATGCTTACAAAGGCGAAATTCCCGGCGTAACAAAAGCAAGCTGGTAAGAACCATCTGAGAAAGGAGGCCATTGAATAATGGTAATGACTGATCCGATCGCCGATATGCTTACCCGTATCCGTAATGCAAATTCGGTTTATCATGATAAAGTTGAGATCCCCGGTTCCAAAATCAAAGAGGCAATTGCTGCTATTCTGAAGGACGAAGGGTTTATCAAGGATTTTGAAGTTATTGAAGACAACAAGCAGAATGTCATCAAAGTAAGCCTGAAATATGGCGCGAACCGTGAAAAAGTAATTTCCGGCCTCAAACGTATTTCCAAACCTGGTCTGCGCGTTTATTCCCAAAAAGATCAGCTGCCGAAGGTCCTCGGCGGCTTGGGTATCGCCATCATCTCCACGTCACAAGGACTGATGACTGATAAAGCGGCCCGTAAAGCTGGTCTGGGCGGCGAAGTTCTGGCATACGTTTGGTAATACTAAAAAGGAGGTACCGTTTAAGTGTCTAGAATCGGTAAAAAACCTATCACCGTTCCAGCTGGCGTAACGGTTACGGTTGAAAACAATCTGGTAACTGTAAAAGGTCCTAAGGGCGAATTGCAGCGCCAAATCAGCCAGGCAATGAAGATCACTATGGACAACGGTGTAATTACCGTAGAGCGTCCTGATGACGAAAAAGAAAACCGCTCCTTGCACGGATTGTCCCGTACCCTTATCAACAACATGATTGAAGGCGTTACAAAAGGCTTCACTAAGGCGTTGGAGATTCAGGGCGTCGGCTATCGTGCAGCTAAACAGGGGCAGAACATTAACTTTACGCTGGGTTTCTCTCATCCTGTGGTTAAAGAACCGCCTGCAGGTATCACCTTTGAAGTGCCCGCTCCCAATAAGATTGTGGTTAGCGGCGCGGACAAGGAAAAAGTCGGTGCTGTTGCAGCAGATATCCGTGGCTTACGTCCGCCTGAACCCTATAAAGGAAAAGGCATCCGCTATGAAGGTGAGCATGTTCGCCGCAAGGTTGGTAAAGCAGGCGCTAAAGCCAAGAAGTAATTAAGGAAGGAGTGAAATCTCTTGTTTAATAAAGCAAACAAGAACGAAAAGCGTCAGAAGCGCCATATTCGTTCCCGCAGATATGTAGTTGGCACTGCTGAAAGACCCCGCCTGAACGTATACCGTTCCCTGAGCAATATCTATGCGCAGGTCATCAATGATGAAACTGGCGAGACTATCGTGGCAGCAAGCACTGTTGAAAAAAGCTTTGAAAACTACGGCGGCAATGTAGAAGCAGCCAAAGCCGTAGGCAAGGCAATCGCGGAGAAAGCGATTGCAAAAGGTGTTAAGGAAGTTGTATTCGACCGCGGCGGCTACCTCTATCATGGCCGTGTTGCCGCGCTGGCAGAGGCAGCCCGCGAAGCCGGACTGCAATTCTAAGGGAAGGAGGAAGGATTTTGGCTAATTTTGATAAGCGTGACAGACGCGAAAAACCGGATGATGGCTTTACTGAAAAAGTCGTATTCATTAACCGCGTTGCGAAAGTTGTTAAAGGCGGCCGTCGCTTCACCTTTGCCGCACTGGTTGTAGTCGGCGACGGAAAAGGCCAGGTAGGTATGGGCTTGGGCAAAGCTGCTGAGGTTCCAGAAGCTATTCGGAAAGGCGTTGAAGATGCCAAGAAGAATCTGATCAAAGTAACTATGGTAGGCAGTACTATTCCTCATGAAATTATCGGTGTTTATGGTGCAGGTCGCGTCTTCTTGCGTCCGGCTTCCGAAGGTACAGGCGTTATCGCCGGCGGTCCGGTACGTGCCGTATTGGAATTGGCAGGCATTCGTGATATCCTGACCAAATGCCAGGGATCCCATAATCCCAATAACATGGTACGTGCAACCATGGAAGGACTGAAATCGTTGAAGAATCTGCATTCTGTAGCTGCCCTGCGCGGGAAGACTCCGCAGGAAATTTTAGGTTAAGCCAAGGAGGAAGCCTGATGAAAAAGTTAAAAATCACGCTGACCCGTAGCTTGATCGGATATAAAAAAGATCAGCGGGCGACTGTAAGAGCCCTGGGTCTGGGAAAGATTGGCACTTCAGTAGTGCAGGAAGACAATCCGACAATTCGCGGGATGATTCATAAAGTTGAACATCTTGTGAAAGTGGAAGAAGTGGAAGCTTAAAATAAGGAGGTGCAGCACAATGGAATTACATGAATTACATCCCGCGCCGGGTTCCAAAAAAACCCGTGTCCGTGTAGGCCGTGGTTTGGGTTCCGGTTTGGGTAAAACCTCCGGAAAAGGACAGAAAGGCCAGAAATCCCGTTCCGGCGGTGTTAAGCGCCCGGGATTTGAAGGTGGCCAGAGACCGTTATATCTGCGTCTTCCGAAACGCGGCTTCTATAATAAATTCGGTAAAGAGTATGTGGAAGTTAACGTGGGTACATTGAACTGCTTTGAAGACGGTACTGTAGTAGAACCTGTAATGCTGATCGAATGCGGTCTGATTAAGAACATTCGGGACGGCCTGCGTATTTTAGGCGGTGGTGAGCTGACTAAAAAACTGACAGTACAGGCGAACGGCTTCAGCAAAACTGCTGAAGAAAAGATTACAGCTGCTGGCGGAAAAGTAGAGGTGATCTGAAAATGTTAGCTTCCTTAGCTAATGTTCTTCGGGTCCCTGAACTGAGGCGGCGGGTCACCTTTACGCTGGTGATGTTGTGTTTCGCCTGGGAACACATATTCCTGTTCCCGGAGTCAACGCCTCAATGATCGAGCAGTTATTCAACAATGGAAACCTGTTCGGCCTGTTGGATCTGTTTTCCGGCGGTGCGTTAAGCAAGTTTTCCATTTTTGCCATGAGTATTACCCCATACATCAATGCGTCCATTATTTTGCAGCTGCTGAAAGTGGTCATTCCTACATTGGAAGAGTGGTCAAAGGAAGGAGCAGAGGGTTATAAGAAGATCAATAAAGTGACCCGTTACCTGACAGTAGCCCTTTCCGTTATCCAAGGGTTCGGCATGGCTTTTGGTCTGCGGTCTGCGATCAATAACCCGGGTATCTTTTCTGTTCTCCTGATAGTTGTGTCCCTGACAGCCGGAACCTGCTTTCTTATGTGGGTGGGTGAAGAGATCACACAACGGGGGATCGGAAACGGAATATCTCTGATCATCTTCGCAGGCATAGTCTCTCGTCTCCCGGATGGGATATCAACACTTTCAAAATATCTGAATGTTGGAACCATCAATATCCTGAACGTTATTCTGTTTCTGCTTATAGCACTGGCCATGGTCGTTTTCGTAGTTGCTATATCCCAAGGGGTCCGCAAGATTCCCGTACAATACTCAAAACGTATCGTGGGTCGCAAGATGTATGGTGGACACAGCAGTTACATTCCATTAAAGGTGAACCAGGCGGGCGTAATCCCCATTATCTTTGCTTCGTCTCTCCTGATGCTTCCGGCGACCATAGGACAGTTTGTAAAAATTCCCTGGGTTCAGAAAATAACCGGATATTTCGCGTGGGGTACGCCGCTACAGACGACTTTATATGTCATCCTGATTATCTTCTTCACATTCTTCTATACAGCAGTTACGCTTGATATAAAGAATATGAGTGATAATATCAAGAAGATGGGCGGGTTTATCCCCGGGCTGCGTCCCGGTAAGCCGACTACCGATTATCTGGACATGGTGATGACACGCATCACGCTGTCGGGCGCAATCTTTCTTGCGCTGATAGCCATGATGCCGCATATCGTGGTCTTCCTGACCGGTATCGAAGGTATCTACATCGGCGGCACATCTTTGCTGATCGTCGTCGGTGTCGCATTAGATACGATGAAACAGATTGAATCACTGGCTTTGGTACGTCATTATCAGGGCTTTATGAAGTAAAGGAGGATGGACAGATGTATATTCTTTTAATGGGGCCTCCTGGTGCCGGAAAAGGTACTCAGGCTGAAAAGCTTGTAGAGTCTTATAAAATTCCCCATATTTCCACAGGAGATATGTTCCGGGCTGCTGTCAAGCAGGGAACAGAACTGGGAAAAGAAGCAAAAAGATACATGGATGCCGGCGGATTAGTGCCTGATGTAGTAACAATAGGAATTGTACGGGAAGGGTTGTCTAAACCGGAATGTGCGAAAGGCTTCATTCTGGACGGGTTTCCCCGGACAGAAGAACAGGCTGTCGCATTGGATGGGATACTGAAAGACCTGGGCATTAAACTGACCGGTGTAGTGAATATTGTCGTTCCGGACAGCGAATTGGTAGACCGTGTGACCGGCCGTCGCATCTGCAAGGCCTGCGGTGCAACGTACCATGTTTCCTTTAATCCTACAAAAGTAGACGGTGTCTGCGATAAATGTGGCGGAAGCCTGTATCAGCGGGACGATGATAAGGAAGAAACCGTGAAAAATCGTCTGAAGGCATATCATGCACAGACAGAACCTCTGATTGAATATTATAAAAAACAGGGAATCTATCTGGAGATCGATGGAACTCAGGCCATTGACAAGGTATATGCCGATGTTAAAGCCAGCCTTGAAAAAAGGGCAGGGAGGTAAGGAACTGTGTCAAAGCAGGATGTAATTGAAGTGGAAGGCACAATTCTGGAATCGTTACCGAATGCCATGTTCAAGGTAAAATTACAGAACAATCATGAGATACTGGCACATA
The DNA here is from genome assembly GCA_905235335.1 of uncultured Succiniclasticum sp. Classification (GTDB taxonomy): domain Bacteria; phylum Bacillota; class Negativicutes; order Acidaminococcales; family Acidaminococcaceae; genus Succiniclasticum. The sequence goes on along the minus strand of CAJOKZ010000028.1, from coordinate 27,883 downwards.
TTTCAGGCAAGATCCGCATGAACTTCATCAAGATTTTGCCTGGTGACAGGGTGACGGTGGAACTCACCCCTTATGATTTGAACCGTGGAAGAATTACCTACCGGTTTAAGTAACCGGCACAGACACTGAGGAGGTAGAAAATGAAAGTCAGACCGTCTGTAAAACGAATTTGCGATAAATGCAAAATCATCAAACGCAAAGGCCGCGTCATGGTCATTTGTGAAAATCCGAAGCATAAACAAAGACAAGGTTAAGAAGGAGGTATACTTGAATGGCACGTATTGCTGGTGTCGATTTACCGAATGATAAGCGTATAGAGTACGCATTGCCCTATATTTTCGGTATCGGTCTTACCTTATCCCGTGAGATTCTGGCAAAGACTGGTATCAATCCGGATACCCGCGTCCGCGACCTGACAGAAACCGAAGTTGCCCGGATCCGTGAAGTTGTAGACAGAGATTACAAGGTTGAAGGCGACCTTCGCCGTGAAGAATCCCTCAATATTAAACGTCTGGTAGAAATCGGCAGCTATCGTGGCAGGAGACATCGTGCCGGGCTTCCCGTGCGCGGCCAGAATACCAAGAACAATGCTCGTACCCGCAAGGGTCCCAAAAAGGGTCAGGGCAAAAAGTAATCAGCAGAGGAGGGTAAATACGAAGTGGCAGGAAAAAGAGTAGTTCGCAATAAAAAGAAAGTCAGCAAAAATGTCGTTGCAGGCGTTGCGCATATTAAATCCACCTTCAACAATACGCTGGTTACGATTTCCGACTTGAACGGCAATGTAATCAGCTGGGCTTCTGCCGGTGAGATGGGCTTCCGCGGAAGCCGCAAGAGCACCCCGTTTGCTGCGCAGATGGCGGCGGAAACTGCTACCAAGGCAGCCATGGAGCATGGTATGAAGACAGTTGAAGTGTTTGTTAAAGGCCCCGGCGCTGGCCGTGAAGCAGCAATCCGCGCTTTACAGGCAACCGGTCTCGAAGTGAATTCCATCAAAGATGTAACTCCGATTCCGCACAACGGCTGCCGCCCGCCGAAACGTCGCAGAGTATAACTTGCAGGAGGTGTAGAAATAGATGGCAATTGATAGAGTTCCTTCTCTGAAACGCTGCCGTTCGCTGGGTCTTGAACCCGCTGTAGTAGGTCTGGCCAAGGAGTCTTTCCGCCAGCCCCATCATGCAAACCATAAGGTCAGCGAATATGGCCAACAGTTAAAAGAAAAACAGAAAGCCAAATTCATTTACGGCGTACTGGAAAAACAGTTCCGTCTGTACTATGAAAAAGCTAAAAAGATGCCGGGAATCACTGGCGAGAACCTTCTGTTATTACTGGAAAGAAGGCTTGATAACGTAGTGTTCCGCATGGGATTAGCAACAACCCGCCGTCAGGCACGTCAGCTTGTCAACCACGGGCATATCTGTGTAAACGGCAGGCGCGTGGACATTCCTTCTGCGTTGGTCAAAGCAGGAGATGAAGTTGCTGTAATTGAAAACAGCCGTAATAAGCCTTATTTTAAAGGGATGAACGAAAAGCTTGGTGCTGTTACTGCTCCGGCCTGGATTATTGTTAATGCTGAAGCGTTAAGCGCAAAGATTGATCGTTACCCGACTCGTGAGGAAATTGATGTTCCGGTAGTGGAACAGTCCATCGTCGAACTGTATTCCAAGTAAGTTGTGCCTTTGTCTGAAAGTTCTGACTTCCTGTCCTTTCGGGGGAACGGATACACGGACTTTCATGGCAATGATGAACATCGTTTGCCACCAACCAGTTGGCGTATTGTGGTAATACGCGAGAGAAGGAGGCTTTCCGCATGATTGAAATTATTGAACCGAAGTTGGTTGTTTCTGAAATTTCCCCTGACAAACGCTATGGAAAGTTTGTCTGGGAACCTTTGGAAAGAGGTTACGGCATTACGTTAGGAAACAGTCTGCGCCGGGTGTTGTTGTCTTCACTGCAGGGTTCTGCGGTGATTGGCGTGAAAATCGAAGGTGTGTTGCATGAATTCACTACAATTCCTGGTGTACGGGAGGATGTAGCGGATATTATCTTAAATGTCAAGGGTCTGTGCATGAAACTACATTCCACAGATCCGGATGGCAAGATCTTGCACATTGATGCTGCTGGCGAACAGGAAATTACGGCTCAGGATATTGAGCCTGACAGCGACGTGGAAATCCTGAATCCTGACCTTCATATTGCGACTTTGGATAAGGATGCGCACCTGAAGATGGATATTTTTATCGACAGTGGCAAGGGATATGTCCCCAGTGACAAAAACAAAAGGGATGACAAAGGAATCGGCTGGATTCCCGTTGACAGTATCTACTCGCCTATCACCCGTGTAAAGTTTGGGGTGACAGATACCCGTGTTGGCAATGTTACGGATTATGATAAACTGACCTTGGAAGTTTGGACGGATGGAAGCATCAATCCGGAAGATGCTGTCAGCAAAGCGTCCGGCATCCTGATTCAGTATCTGAAACTGTTCCAAAACGGTACTATTGTGAAGGAGGAACCGGGGATTATAGTTGAACCTGTAACCGGGGAATCGGATCCGGAAGAAGAGTCTGATCCGAAACTTATCATGTCGATTGAAGAGCTGGATTTATCCGTCCGCAGCAACAACTGCCTGCGTCGTGCCGGAATCAATACAGTAGGCGACTTGATTAGCAAGTCAGAGGATGATTTGAAAAAGGTTCGTAACCTGGGAACAAAATCGTTAGAAGAAATTATCAAGAAGTTAATTGATCTGCAGTTATCCTTACGCAAGGATGAAGAAGAATAATAAGGGGGACGGAAAATGGCATACAGAAAATTGAACCGCGCGTCCGGTAACCGCAAAGCCCTGTTTCGCAGTCTGTCCAGTGCCCTGATTTTAAACGGCCGTATTGAAACCACCATTGCAAAGGCAAAAGAAACCAGCAAAAATGTTGCCAAGCTGATTACTTTGGCCAAAGCCGGTGACTTACACGCACGCCGTCAGGCTCTGGCAACGCTGGTAGATGAAACGGCTACCAGGAAACTGTTTGATGAACTGGGACCGAAATACAAGGACCGTCAGGGTGGCTTTACCCGGATCTACCGAGTTGGACCTCGCCGCGGCGATGCTGCCGAAATGGCTATAATTGAACTTCTGTAATTGAATATTCAATTAAGAAACTGTCTGCTTCGTTAAGCAGGCAGTTTTTCTTTTTCGATTACTCTTTAAGACTATTGACACAATCCTCTTTAAAGAAGTATCAATTGATTTTCTGATGAATTTTCTAGTGGTTGATGTTTGAAGACAAAACACCTTTTTGTGGAGGTACGTGCATTTACATTTTCGGGCCTTACACAGCTGTTAACTTAACAATATGAAAGGTTGACGTTTAGCTGAAGGGAAGATATAATATATTAGCTCTTTTTCGATTAGGGGGAGCGTAAAAGACCCTTTACGGAAACATTGATAACTATTTTGATGCAACGGGAGGAACTATGGATCCTGTTATTGATGTTCAGGGCCTGAAACACGTCTATACAGATTCGGACAATAATCAGGTTACCGCCCTTGAACAAATAGATTTGCAGATCATGCCGGGGGAGTTCGTGGCTATCATCGGTGCCAACGGTAGCGGGAAAAGCACACTGGCACGACACTTTAATGCCTTACTGTTGCCGACAGAGGGGAGCGTAAAAATCAACGGGATGGATACGCTGGAGGAAAATAACATATGGAAGATTCGTCAGCAGGTAGGCATGGTGTTCCAGAATCCGGACAACCAAATCGTAGCGGCAATTGTGGAAGAAGATGTAGCCTTTGGACCGGAGAATATTGGCGTCAGCACCGATGAGATCCGCAGACGTGTAGATGATGCACTGCGTATAGTAGATATGGAAGAGTACAGGACGCATGCGCCACATCTGCTTTCCGGCGGACAGAAGCAGCGGATAGCCATCGCAGGTACCTTGGCCTTGGGATCGGAGTGTATCGTTCTTGACGAGCCAACGGCCATGCTGGATCCCAAAGGGCGAAGCGAAATTCTTTCAACCATGAAGCGTTTAAATAAGGAAAAAAATATTACGGTCGTCTATATTACCCATTTTATGAAAGAAGCCATGCAGGCAGACCGCGTTATTGTTATGTGCAGAGGAAGGATTATGATGCAGGGTGCGCCTAAAGATATTTTTTCCCGGGTGGACGAACTGGAAAAGATAGGGCTGGAAGCGCCTATGGCCGCCAAATTTGCCTACGAACTGCGCAAAAGTGGTGCAAAGCTGCCGCAAGGCATAATAACCAATGAAGAACTTGCAACCGCACTACAATAAAAACAGAATGAAGCTACAGGGTGATGTGTACCGGCGCTTCATTTCCCGATGATACAGAACCTTATCGGGTTTTGGATATGGATCGATACGAAGCATGTTGCCATAACAAGGAAAGGGTTTTACAATCATTATGTCAATCAAGCTGGAGCATGTCTCTTATACATATATGCCCGGAACACCTTATGAAAAGAAGGCTCTTAAGGATGTTTCTTTGGAAATAAAAAAAGGGGAATTTGTGGCGGTCATTGGGCATACCGGCAGCGGAAAATCTACATTGGTGCAGAACCTGAACGGATTATTGCATCCCACGGAAGGTATTGCGTCGCTGGACGGTATCAATCTGGCGGACAAGACCAGGGATGCGAAAATGGCCCGAAGCCGCATCGGTATGGTGTTCCAGTATCCGGAACACCAGTTGTTTGCGGAAACCGTATATGAAGACGTGGCCTTCGGTCCTCGGAATCAGGGGTTGGATTATGACGCAGTAGACGCCCGTGTTCATGAGGCTATGAAATTTGTGGGGCTGGATTTTGAAACCTTTGCGGGCCGGTCTCCTTTTTCCCTGTCCGGCGGGCAGATGCGGAGAGTGGCCATAGCCGGTGTTGTGGCTCTGGATCCGGATTACCTGATTTTGGATGAACCGTCGGCCGGGCTGGATCCGGGTTCCCGGAATGCTGTTTTCGCAGAGGTGATGGCCTTATACAAAAAACGCGGGATCGGTATCGTCATGGTGACCCACAGCATGGAAGATGCAGCTCAGTTTGCCAAACGGATGTTGGTCGTTTATCAGGGAAGGATACTCATTGACGGAAAACCGGGAGAGGTGTTTTTGAAGGAAAAAAGACGCTTGCTGGAAGCGGGTATGGATATTCCGGAGGTCTATAAACTGGCAGATGCCCTTCGTGCAAAAGGAATGCGTCTGCCCAATGATATTACGGATGCAAAGCTATTACTGGCAGAAGTAAAAAAGAGGAAGGGGCTGAAGTAGATGCTTAATATCACGCTGGGGCAGTATTACCCGGGCAACAGCTTTATCCATCAGCTTGATCCCCGGACCAAGATTCTTGCGACCTTGCTTCTTATCGTGGCGGTTTTCCTTGCTGATGCAGCTGTTGGTTACGGTATCCTCTGTGCCATGGTAGTTCTGATTGTTTCCGTTTCCGGAATTCCTTTCATGATGGTACTGAAATCGGTGAAACCGCTGCTGTTGATCATCGTGATGACGCTGATGCTTCATGTTTTTTTGGGCCAGGGTGAACACGTCCTGTATCAGTGGAAAATTTTTAAGGTGACGGAAGAGGGGCTGCAGATGGGTGTGAAGATGTCTATGCGGTTGATTCTGCTTCTGATGATTTCTTCCATATTGACATTTACTACATCTCCCATCGTATTGACGGACGGGATTGAATCATTGCTCCGCCCTTTTCGTGTCATCGGGGTGCCGGCCCATGAACTGGCCATGATGATGACCATTGCTTTGCGGTTCATACCTACCCTGATGGAGGAAACAGACCGAATCATCAAGGCGCAGACTGCCAGGGGCGCTGATTTTTCCGGGGGCAATCTGCTGAGCCGGGCCAAAAATATGTTGCCGATCCTGGTTCCCCTGTTTATCAGTGCATTCCGTCGGGCTGACGATTTGGCTGTTGCCATGGAAGCCCGCTGTTACCGCGGCGGTGAAGGAAGGACGCGGATGCATGAGCTGGCCTATCGGTCCGGTGATTTTGTTGCGTTTGCGTTTACGTTTGCCATGATCGGGCTGCTTGCGTTTTTACGCTGGGGACCATCTCTGTTCTGATGACTGCCAGCTTTGTAGAGGAAGATGAAATGCGAACATTCAAGATAACTGTCAGCTATGACGGGACCCGGTATTGTGGATTCCAGCGACAGGCAAGGGAGACCACCATACAGGAAACCCTGGAAGAAAAGCTGTCCCGTATTTTTGACGAAAACGTGCGTATAATTGGAAGCGGACGGACAGATGCAGGGGTTCACGCCCGCGGTCAGGTTATATCTTTTTCATCGGCAGGAAAGATTCCGACAGAAAATATTGTGCGGGCGCTGAACAGTATTTTGCCGGAAGATATCCGGGCGCTGAAAGCCGAAGAGGCGCCGGAGGGGTTTAATGCCCGGAAGGATGCCTGCTGGAAGGAATATGAATACCGTGTCTGCTATACGCCGGATCCGGATCCTTTTTCCTGGAATCATGTATGGCAGGTCAGAGAAGAACTGGACACGGAAAAACTGAAAGAGGCCGCATCTTACATTATAGGAACCCATGATTTCAGCGGGTTTCGGAGTGCGGGCAGTTCCCCGGTTTCACCAGTCCGGACCATTTACCGTTCCACATGGGAAAAAGAACCGGATGGAACCTTAGTATATCGCATTGTCGGAAACGGCTTCGTATATCACATGGTCCGCAATCTGGTCTGGTCTATGATGCAGGCCGGATTAGGAGAGAAAAGCCCCTCTGACATGGCGGAAGAACTGCGGAGAGGCAGGGGTGAATTTGAAAATTCACCTGCACCGGCCAGAGGCCTGTATCTGGCAAGAGTGGGATATGAACCATACAAAGAAGAGTAAGGGAATATTGTTGGCGTATGTACACTGTCTGCCAATAGCGCGGTCAGTGTATTTTTGTAAAATCCAAGGATTTTTTTGTTTATGCGTTGACAAATACCATAAAAGTGATTAAAATATATTTACGTGATTTTGTGCCCTGAATTCGATTAGCCCCGATGCAGGGGACACAATGACTCATCATCACATTCACGTTTTCATTATGTATGTGTCACTCACATACGTATTATGCTCACAAAACCCTATGTAAGAAAATTTATGAAATGTTGTAAGAAATTATCCTGGGAGGGACATTGAAATGAAATCTTTCATGGCAAATCCGTCCAACATCGAGCGTAAATGGTTCGTTGTGGATGCCACTGATAAAACGCTGGGCCGTCTGGCCGCGGAAAGTCCTGCGCGGAAAACACAAACCCACCTTTACCCCGCATATGGACACCGGCGACAATGTGATTATTGTAAACGCTGAAAAAGTTGTGCTGACCGGCAAAAAGTTGACTCAGAAAACCTACTTCCATCATACCGGTTATCTGGGCGGCGACCGTTTTGTAGTAGCAAAAGACATGTTGGCTAACAATCCGGTCCGGATGGTTGAGATGGCTGTTCGCGGCATGATTCCGAAGAATCGTCTGGGCGATCAGATTTACAGGAAACTGCATGTATATGCCGGTCCGGAACATCCCCATGCGGCGCAGCAGCCCGAAGTATTGGAAATCAACATACGGTAATCAGGAGGAGGAAAACATCATGGCAGAAGCAGTATACAGCGCGACAGGCCGTCGCAAATCTTCCGTTGCCCGTGTCCGCCTGGTACCGGGTGAAGGGAAAGTCATTATCAATGGCCGCGAAATGAACGATTATTTTGGTCTGGAAACCCTGAAGCTGATTGTCAACCAGCCTTTGGAACTGACCGAGACAAAAGATAAATACAACATCCTTGTAAATGTTATCGGCGGTGGTTTCTCCGGCCAGGCCGGTGCGATTCGTCACGGTATCAGCCGCGCCCTGTGTAAGGTGGATGAGGATTTCCGATCCCCGTGAAAAAGAACGTCGCAAATACGGCCTGAAGAAAGCCCGTAAAGCTTCCCAGTACAGCAAGCGTTAATATTTTCGGGTGGGATATTTTTACCGCAATGATGTGGTAACGGATTGAATTCAAAAAGACCCTGCAGCTTTTTGCTGCAGGGTCTTTTGTACGGGAAATTAAAAAATTTCCGGGGTAATCCGGGTTTAGATAAATATTTTGACATAATTAAAGAGTGTGATATAATATAAAGCAGTGTATTGTGTTGTGTTTAAAATCAAAGAAAACAATGGAGACTAAGTCACTAAATATGGGAGGTAGTTCAAATGAAAAAATTCCTGGCTGCATTAGTGCTCGCTTTAGCAATCAGTTCCAGTTGCTTTGCTGCAGGCGCAGTTAAAAATTTTACGGCTGAAGAAAAGGCTGCGGATGCTCTGATCGGTGCTCTGACCGGTAACAGTGTTACCTATGAAGTAGTAAGCAAAAATTTTAGCGAAGGACTGAAAAAAAATCTTACGGCAGAAAAATTCGCCGAGTTGAAAAAGCAAATCAAAGACCAGGTAGGTACTGTCAAAGAGGCTAATTTTATAACCTATGCAAAACAGTACAATCCACAGACCGGTTATAATAATGTAGAAGAGATGCTTTATCTCGGAACAGTAAATAAAGAAAAATTAGCAAGATTCGTTGTTTTGTTTGCTGTGGAAAATAATGTTCCGAAAATTGTTTCTTTCCAGGTAGCTCCTATGGAAGTGAACGGACAACAGCCCGCAGAGAAAAAATAATTTCCGGAAATTTGGAAAAGGTATTTATTTTTAGTGTATAACAGTGTATAATACCAGTGCAGTACTTTGTGACGTCTGACGTATGGTCATCCGCAATCCCCGGTCTTGGGAATGCCGACCCGTATGGCTTGACTGTTATGAGGTATCGGTCTATATGTGCGCGGATAGCTCAGCTGGTTAGAGTGCCGTCTTGACATGGCGGAGGTCGTGGGTTCGAGCCCCACTCTGCGCACCATATCTTAAAATATTGTCTGGCCGGGCAGGTTCAGCTAAACCGAAACAACATATTGAATGGGAGTGTTAATCCCTCTGCAGATGCGAATAGAACCCGTCCGCAGAGGGATTTGTTTTACGTTTTTTCAACAGTATGATTGGTGATTGCAGGAAGATTTTTTATGGAACAATGGAAGCGTAACGTATATATCTGCACTCTGGCCGCTTTTATCACTTCTGCGGGGATGAGCCAGCTGGCGCCCATGCTGCCGCTATATATCCGCTCATTGGGAGTAGAGGATCCGGGGCAGGTGGCTCGTTGGGCGGGTATTGTTTTTGCCATGAACTTTGTCACGCTGGCCATTTTTTCACCTATCTGGGGTCGCTTGTCGGACCGGTATGGACGAAAACTCATGTGCCTTCGGGCTGTTATCTGGCTTGGTGTCATCAATTTCGGCATGGGTATGGCGCAGCATGTATGGCATTTAGTTGTATTGCGGCTGCTGCAGGGGGCGTTGAGCGGTTTTCTGGCAACCGCCATGCCGTTGGTATCTTCTGAATCGCCGTCCTATCGGGCGGGCTGGTCACTAGGCCTTTTCTTTACGGGACAGATCAGCGGTACCCTGATCGGCCCGCTGCTGGGGGGCTGGCTGGCAGAAACGGTGGGATTCCGCAACACTTACTTTATTGTTGGTACTATGTGCCTGGTCAGCAGTCTGGCCCTTCTGGGAATCCATGAGACCCGCAGACCTGTCGACAGAAAGGTCGTCTCGTTTTCTAACCGGCAGGCATTTCTGTCACTACCGCGGCCCTCGTTATTGTATGGTATTTTCCTGACCACCTTTACATTCCAATTTTCCCTGATGTGTATCCAGCCGATTTTGACGGTTTATATTGCGGCTCTGGTGCCGGAATCAGACCATATTGCGTTGATTTCCGGGGCTGTTTTTTCCAGTGCCGGTTTTGCCAGCGCACTGTTTGGCTCAAGGTTGGGCGCGCTTTCTGACCGGATTGGTGCGCAGAAGGTGCTGTTCTGTTCCCTGTTGACGGCCTGCGTTGTTTCGGTTCCCCAGGCCTTTGTGACGGCACCGTGGCAGCTGGGAATGCTGCGGTTTATTCATGGTGTGGCGGTAGCTGGGCTGATGCCTTCCGTGAATTATCTTATCAAACAGGCTTCTCCCCCGGAATTTTTGGGGCGTATGTATGGCTTCAACCAGTCTTTCCAGTTTATAGGGATGAGCAGCGGGGCCATATTCGGAGGTTATATTGCGGAAAATTTCGGTATATACATCCTGTTCTTTATCGCGGCTGCCATGTTGCTGGCTAGCGCCTGTGTATGCTACAGGGTAATCGGTCCGGATACGGGACGAAGCGGCGGATAATTTTTTTGTACGGTGAAAAACCGGATGGGCAGTAATGGTACAATGGGAAAAGCGAATGAAGGGGGAGTTATGCGAAATATCCTGTAAGGACAAAAATTGCAGACAATACTTGATTAAAAAAGGAAAAAAGGGAAAAAAATAGAATATGAAAATATTATAGCTGCATATATTTTCTGTTGATGAACAATAAATTTCGGAGGTATTTTATATGAAAAAGATACTGATTTTATGCGTATTGCTTGTATCCGTGTTTATGTCCATATGCAGTGCGGATCCTGTTTCTGATTATTGCAAGCTGGATCAGAGCAAATGGCTGTGGCTTAGTTCCACGGATTATCAAGGGACTTTTTTTGACTACACATCTGTAGAAAAGGTGCCGGGAAAAAATGAGAAAAAGGTCTGGGTATGCACCTATACCTGGGTGGATGATGCATTAGGAAAGGGTATGCATTATGTGTATGTAAGATATGGCATCAATTATGATACGAATACATCCTACATGGAAAAGGGCGCTGTTCAGGATGAAAATATGAATGTTGTGAAATCGTATGACTCGCTGAAGTATGATCCCAGGCCTATTCTTCCCGGAACAGTTCTTGACCGGCTGGCCAAACGGATCAAGGTTTTTGGAAATGAAAACAAGTAAGAATTTGCAGGCCGGTTTGTAACATTTGATTGTTTTGGGCATTTTCACTTTTTGGGGTTTGCAAAAAGTTTACATGTCCGTAATTTTTGAAAGCAAAAATATAAAAGCCGTCGCGCTATCTTGCATTCCCATTTTTGGAAGGGAAGCCGGATAGTGCGGCGGCTTTATAAATGGTAAGATATTTGTCGTTCACGGATCCGTGAAAAGTTGCAGAAGATGAATGCATGTTGATTTAGGCCTTCCATATCTGCATCTGCCGGGCAATAACCTTTTTCTTTACGGCAAAATAGGAAATGGAAATCCCAATGGCCGTTACCAGCCAGCTTAAGGGGTAGACTGCAATCAGCACACCGAAGTCGGGCCAATTGACGAATACGGTATATACATAAACAATACGCAGTACGCAGACCCCCCCAATGGTAATGACCGCTGGCAGAAGGGAAAAGCCCCAGCCCCGTAATGCTCCGGAAAAGACATCCATCACCATGCTGATGAATTCAAAAGAAATAATCCAGAGCATGCGGAGGTATGCCAGTTTTGCTACTGCAGCATCCTTGGTGAACAGGGATACCAGAGGCTTGCGCAACAGGATGAAGAACAGGGCAACCACGATACTTGTTACGACAGCCTCGATCATGCACCAGCGGATGATGCGGATACAGCGCTTCAGCTTTTTTGCGCCATAATTCAGTCCAACAAAGGCGGTGCAGGTCTGGGAGAATGCGTTGAGCACATGGAAGGCCCAGATTTCAAAATTCAGCGCTACAGTGGAAGCGGCGATGGTTGTGGCTCCCAGACTGTTGATAGCGGACTGGATGATCATGTTGGAGAAAGAGAAGACCATGCCCTGGATACCGGCAGGGATTCCGATCTTCAGTACCTGAAGGATCAGGCCGGTATGCCAGTGTATCTGGCGGACGGAAAGGTGCAGAACCCCTGTTTCCTTCGCCAGGAAATGCAGGATCAATACTGCACTGATTGTATTGGCGATGACGGTGGCGATGGCCACTCCGTCCACGTTCATGCCACAGTAAACAATGAAGAATACATTCAGCGCTACATTGATCAAGCCTGCCAGTGTCAGGCTGATCAGAGGCTTTTTTGTATCTCCGTTGGCCCGAAAGATGGCTGCGCCAAAATTATAGACTGTCAGGAATGGGATGCCGAGATAATATATTTTCAGATACAGATCTGCCATGCCCAAGATCTCCGCCGGGGTACCCATCAAACGCAGGATGGGTCGGGCGAGCAGAAGGCCGAGCGCTCCCAGTATGATTCCGAGAACGACCGAAAGGAGCAAGGAGGTATGGATTGCTTTCCTTGCTCCCTTTTCATTTTTTTCGCCTATCAGGTGGGAGATGACAACAGTTGCCCCTACAGAGGTTCCCACCAGGCAGTTGATGAAAATGTTGACGATGGGGGCTGTGCTTCCCACTGCGGCCAGGGCCTGGCTGCCGGAATAGCGGCCGATTACAGCGATATCCGCGGAATTGAACAGCTGTTGGAATAAACTGGTCAGGGCCAGCGGGACAGTGAACGTGATGATTTTATCCCAGATGGATCCTTCCAGTGGGTTGACATTCTTGCTGAATTTCATTTCCGGACACTTTCTGATTTTTATCTGTCGCGGGGCAGATAAATTTGTGTGTAACATTTTTATTCTTGTGCAGGTCAACATATCGTTTGAGAAAACAGAAAAATGAAAGTTGCCGCCTGTCAGAATATATTGCTATTCTATCGCAGAGCGGTTCATTTGGCAAGGCGGTTCCGGCGCCTGACGGCGGAGTGGATAAGCCCGGCCTGGTTCGTTGCGGCCCCATAAAATAGTGTAATACCTGCCAGGCTGCATTTTGCGAACAAGGTGCGGAAAAAGCGAAGGATGATTAATCTATGCTTTTTTGGTCTAAATCAAAAAAACGTGTAGCACAATACAGCGGGTTTGATGTATAATATATATGATTAATGGGTTCTTAAATACATCGGGAATTTTTTGCGGAAAGGCAGGGTGAGGCGGTATGAACATGAAACGCGGGACAGAGGAGCATGAAAAATATTTGGAACTGCTGGCGCGGCAGTTTCCAACGCAGGAAGCGACGGTCACGGAGATCATAAATCTGCAGGCGATCATCAATCTTCCCAAAGGAACGGAACATTTCATGAGTGACCTGCATGGAGAGTATGAAGCCTTTTACCATATACTAAACAACTGCTCCGGTGTTATCCGGGAAAAGATTGATCTTTTGTTTTCTGATACGTTACATGACAAAGAACGGAAAGACTTATGTACCCTCATATACTATCCCAAGGAAAAGCTGGATATGATCGCGAAGGAAGCGCCTCTGTCAGAAACTTGGGCGAAGATTACCCTGCGTCGCCTGCTTCGGCTGGCACGTCTGTTGTCGTCCAAGTACACCCGGTCCAAGGTGCGTAAGGCGATGCCGGAAGATTTCCGCTATGTGCTGGACGAATTGATGCATGCCATGCCCGATGAAGATCAGAACCGGTATGTATATCATGCCAAGATTCTGGACACGATTTGGGAAACAGGAAGTTTCCGTCCCTTTGTCTATGCGTTGACAGGAGTACTTAAACGGCTGGCTGTGGATCATCTGCATATCGTCGGTGATATCTATGACAGGGGAGCCTACGCGGACAAGATTATGGATCGGTTGATGCAGCATCATTCCGTGGATGTCCAATGGGGAAACCATGACGTGCTCTGGATGGGTGCTGCTATGGGAAGCATTCCTTGCATCATCAACGTGATTCGAAACAATGTGCGCTATAACAACTGGGAGATTCTGGAAAACGGGTATGGGATCAGCCTGCGGGATTTTGCCATCTTTGCGGGGGAGAAATATCGTAAAGATGAAGGGAAAAGCGCTTTGGTGAAAGCCATCAACGTGATGCTCTTCAAAGCGGAAGGCCAGGCCATGCTGCGCCGTCCGGAATTTAAGATGGAAGACCGGCTGCTCTTTGATAAAATCGACCCGGTAAAAGGCATTGCCACGCTTTCCGATGGAAAACAGTACGAAATGAACACTACGGATTTTCCGACCTATGATCCCGCGCATCCTTATGACTATTCGCCAGAGGAAGAAAAAATCATCAACGACTGGCAGTATGACTTTCTCCACAGCGAGAAACTCCATCAGCATATGCGGTTCTTTTTCAACCATGGTTCTCTGTACCGTGTCATGAACGGTAACCTGATGTTCCATGGCGGGCTTCCCATGTATGAGGACGGTACGTTCCGCGAGGTGACTCTGCGTGGAAGGACGCTGAAAGGCAAGGCCTATATGGATTATGTGGATTCTCTTTGCCGCTTGGCTTATCGCAGGAGAAATCAGGAAGACCAGGACTTTTACTGGTTTTTGTGGATCCATCCGGATTCACCGGTAACGGGACGCACCATCAAGACCTTTGAGCGCAGCTATATTGATGATGAAAGCACTTGGCCGGAACCTCAGGATCCCTATTACAAATTGCACCGCCGCAGGGACATCTGCGAAAGCGTCCTGCATGAATTCGGGCTGGATTCACCCCAGTCTCACATCATCAACGGCCATACGCCGGTGAAAGTGGCAAAAGGCGATACCCCGGTCCGGGCGGAAGGCAAAGAGATTTGCATTGACGGTGGGTTCTGCAAAGCATATCAGAAGTCTACCGGTATTGCGGGATACACCCTGATTTTCAATTCCCATGGCATTCGTATCAAGGCACATTACCCCTTCCAGGATATTCAGCACGTGCTTACGACCAATGCCGATATTGACTCGGTCACCACACAGGTAGAGATGGAACCCAAGCGTGTCATGATTGGAGATACAGACAACGGACAGAACCTGAAACAGCAAATAGCGGATTTGAAAGATCTTCTGGAAGCCTATCGCAACGGCAGGATCATGGAACAACGGTAAGGAAAACAGTTGTGCTGCCGACAAATTTGCCAGAAGATTGCGGATAAAATGACAGGAAGCGCTGTATGGAGAAAGGTTGTGACAGCGGTCGGTTTCATTAAAAAAGTAATAAAAATTCAGGATACGGCAGGATGGAAACGTAATATTAATATACTGCCCTTCGTTGTGGCATGATAAAATGAAAAGATAGAACCCCGGGCTTTTGGAGCCCGGGGTTCCGTAATGTCAGGATTCTTTTAAAACAGGTGCTGACAGCGTATATATCAGCAATTTCCTGTATATACAAACCGTAAATGTTTTCTTGCCACCTCTGCCAGACGGTATACCCGGGCAGCAGGTGTTTCTTCACGGTCAACCATGTTCCAGCGGGGGAAAAATTTACTGACATGAAGGGGAATGTCCGGGGAAAGGGAGGCGATCCATTGGGCGATAGCTTCCATTTCCTCCGGGGAGTCATTCTCTTTGGGGACGATAAGGGTTGTCAGTTCCACGTGGGCAGTTTTGACGGCTTCCGTAATAAACTCTTTCACCATATCCAGATCGCCTCCCAGCTTTCGGTACCATTCCGGCGAGAAGCCTTTCAGGTCGATGTTGTAAGCATCCACGATCCTTGCCAGATCTTTGGCAATCTGTATGTCGAAGTTTCCGTTGGTAACCACCACATTTTTCTGCCCGTTGCGGTGAATGAAATCTCCGGTGTCCCGGATGAACTCCCAGCTCAGCAGCGGTTCGTTGTAGGTGAAGGCCACACCGATATTGTTCCGGTTTTTCAGCTCCAGCGCCTTGGCAGCGATTTGTTCCGGTGTGGCAATGACAGGGGAAAAGGCGTCCCGCCCATTCTGTGAGATGGAAAAATTCTGGCAGAAAGGACAACGCAGGTTGCAACCGTAGCTTCCCAGGGAAAGGATCGACATTCCGGGATAAAACCGGTTCAGGGGCTTTTTTTCTATAGGGTCAAGGGCCAGGGAGGTCAGGAATCCGTAATTTCCACATACATTTTTATCGTTACGCAGTGTGCGTACGCGGCAGAAGCCGGTCTTTCCCTCCTGCAGTGTACAGTGATGGTGGCAAAAGGTACAGGTCTGGGACATGGCGAAGCCTCCTTTAATGAAGGGTGAAACTGGTTTGGCGTGCAAGCCACAATTATCGGTCTGTCAAGTGTTGCGACGGATCAATACTAATACCGTGTTTCCATGTCCAAGGGCAACGCCCGAATGACCGATCAGGTGAAATGAGGATCAATAATGCCGCACCACTTCGAAGCGTTGCAACTGACAGCCGGTTTCTTCCGACCGGATGCCGGCCTTCTGTTTGGCGATATCAATCTGCTGCTCAATGGTATCCACACCGGGAAGGTTGGGCAGAAGCAGACCGCTTCGGCTTCCTTTGGTTACCAGCACGCCGTAACGTTTTACATCTAATTGGGCGGAGGACTGGATGGGCTCCATAGGTCCCAGCACATCCACGCTGTATTCCAGTTCTTCTAATTCATCCGGCATTACCGGGGTGAACCGCGGATCCCGGCTGCAGGCGGAAATGGCATTATGCCGGATTTCTTCTGCCACATTTTCGTACATGGGGCCGATGGTGCCGATGCAGCCCCGCAATGCTCCGCGGATTTTCAGGGAAACGAAGACACCGGCTTTTTGTCGTGTCATTTCAGGGGAGATATGCCGGGGGGAACGGAGATAACCGCCTTTGCTTTTAACATAATGTTCGATGACTTCCCGGGCCAGTTTCACATAATCGTCTTCTTTTGCAAGGCGCTCTGCTTTCATTTGGTTGCGGATCCTGTCATAGGAATCCAGAAAATGCCTGCTTTCGTCTGTTCCGGTGGGACGGAAGAGAGTAACGCCATAACCTACGCCAAAGGGGCCTTCATAGCTCAGTTCTCTGGCTTCCACGGCCAATCCGTCAAGGGCGCCTGCCATAAGGACGAAGGAACGGTGTCCACATTCGGCTGCTTCTTCCAGAAAGACGTCTTTGAAAGAAAACAGGCCGGCAAATTCTCCCTTCCCCATAATCTCCATAATTTTTTTGTCATATTCAGGGCCTGCGGGATTAAAACCGTAAGGCCCTTCTTTTGTCAATTTGTGGGACAAGTCCCCGCTGGCGATCCAGACGATTCTCCGTCCCAGTCGTTCAGCTGTTTCAGCGACAAGCATACCCATGCGGTAATGATCCTTAAGGGAAAAACCGGATAAGGCCAATCGTACGATTTTGCAGTTCCTGCAATATTTGGCAAGAAAATACAGAGGAACCATGGTTCCGTGATCCAATTCCGGCTGCCGGTTGCCCAGAGTCCCGGCCGGGATATTTTTTTCCTTTGCGGCAGATTCGATGGCTTTTACCATTTCTTCATCATAGACGCAGGAAAATTTCAGCTGAGGCGCGCCAAACTGGGCCATGGTTCCATTGGCTGATGCACCCGGGGAAATATGGAAATAATCAGAGTATAAAATGGAATGGGGACTTGAGATGATAACGGTATCCGGCTTCAAATCTCCGATGAATTTTGCTGCGGCGTCGTATGCGTCTATAGTGACCTGTATAACTTTTTCTTCGCCACGACCCACTTCCGGGAGGATAAGGGGCGGATGGGGAACCTGTACTGCGCCTAAAACCGTCATGATGAAAACTCCTTGTCGTAATAAAATAGTCCGTAAAACGCGGGGCAAACCGACCTGTTTCGTTCAGGATACTGATAGAATGGCCGGTCAGCTGGTCCCGGTGTCGGAAGGCCTTCTTTGGGAATTGTCGGTATTACCGTCTGCCTGTTACCGGAATCCGGAATCTTCTAAACTTCCCATACTAATATTATACAGCAAAAAGGATAATAGCGCAGGTAAAATTGACAAGGATAGTTTACCTTGTTAAGATAAATAATATAAAATAGTTTATTTCAGGGGATTGCTGCAGATGGAACATAACGCAGACGATTTTCAGGAAAATAAAAGTGAAGAAACAAATGGTATGACTGTTGCAAAACCGGAAAAGGCAGATGGAGAGATGACCGGTGTCAGTAATAAAACTCCGGAAAACCCGGTGTATGCAGCAGAAGAACCGGTTATCGTCCAAGAAGTTGATACAACGGTCGTCAACGGGGTGGAACAGGACGAACTGCTGCAGCCGAAACGCAGACAGCGTCCCGGAAGAAAAGGACGGGCGGTAGCGGGACAGATTTCGCGTATGAAGATGGCGTTGTTGTTTTTGCTGCCGTTGTTGCTTATGGCTTTATGGACAGAGGCTGCACCGATCCTTTCTTCTGCAGGCATGCATGGCATACTGTTTGACCTGCCCGGCGCATTTAAGTCTGTCAATGTGCGTGGACTGCTGCAGATTTTGCTATTGGCGCCAATCCTTTATGCCGGAAGGCAGTTTTATATACAGGCCCTGCAGGATCTGCGGGAGCGGATTCCCTCTGCCGAAGTGCTGCTGCTGTTGGGCACGGTTGCCGCTGTGGCAGGCGGTATCTATACCGCTGTACAAATGCTTCTCGGAAAGCAGTATGGTGAGCTGCCGCCGTTGTTTCTGGCATATATCGGGCTGTGCGTGACGGCAGCGCTGTTCAGCCGTTATTTGGATCGATGGTGTAAGGCATCCTTGCCGCAGTTTTTAGACCTGCCTTCCATGTGGCTGTTGAGCGGATCCATTTTGGTGGGCATTGTGGCCTGTCTCAGTTATTTCTATACTGGAAAGGCAGTGGTACCGGTATGGCAGATTGCCATGTCGGTTTTTCTGTGCTGCTGTCCTGTGTTCTTGATGGTGGCGCCCAGCATTGCTGCTTTTATTACGGTGACGAAGGCATCGGAACAGAAGATCCTGCTGCGGGACGGCACAGTGCTGGGAGATGCGTGGGAAACGACTTTGGTCATTTTTGACAAAACCGGGACACTGACCATCGGACATCCGGTATTAACGGATATCCATGTATTCCATGACGGGTCGGAGTCCGGCTTGTTAAGCTTGGCCGCTGCCATGCTTCAAGACAGCGATCTGCCGGAGGCTGCGGCGGTGCGGGATGCAGCAGAGGGGTGCAGTCTTCCTGTCTGCACTGAGATTCGCTCCACCCCGGAAGGTTGGCATACGGCCCGCTGTTTCCGTGAAAATATCCGGCTGGGTTCGTTTGATTTTGTGCAGCGTTACGCCCGCATCCCGGCGGAGACGAAAAAATATGTGGAACAGCTTTCCGATGCGGGGAAGACAGTCTGGTATCTAAGCGTTGGGCGCACATTATATGCAATCTTCGGGTTTTCGGATGAATTGCGGCCGGAGACACCGGAAGCTATGCGCCGCCTGAAACGGATGAACATCATTACTTCGGTGATGACAGGCGATAACAAACGGGCGGGCCTGTATCTGGGAAAACTGTCCGGCGCAGAGCGGGTGGCTGCGGAACTGCTGCCCACCCATAAAGCGCAGTTGGTGCAGACCTTTCGTAAGGGTGGCGAAGTGGTGGCAGTGGTGGGAGATGGCGACAATGACGCACCGGCCCTGGAGTGCGCTGACTTTGGATTTGCTGTTGGAAGCGGGACGAAGACCGTGTGGAATGCAGCTCAGGTGGTGTTGACGGATAATGATTTGCGTAATGTGGCAGCCACATTCCAGCTGAGCCGTGACTGTGTAGAAGCCATAAGACGCAACGTGTGCATCGCCTGTATTTGCAATCTGCTGCTGCTTCCCTTTGCATTGGGTATCGTGGCACTGGCCGGCGGGCCCATGCTTCAGCCATGGATGCTGCTGACGGTAACGGTGGCGGCTGCAGCAGCTCTCTCTTTCAGTACATGGAAACTGAAAAATAGAAGAAACAGATTATAAAAGAGATTTTGTCGGATGAATTGCATAGAAAATATAAAACCCCGGTTCAAAGTAAATATTCGGAGTGGTTCGATATCAGCTTTTGGGACAGATTTGTTTCTGTCCTGTTTTTTATAAATGGACGCTTTGAGTCAAAAATAATAAGGGATTTTCATTAAATTTTATTGAAAATCCCTTATCATACTGGCGTTGTTCTTTACTGCCAAGAAACATTTATTGTCTTTATTTTTTAAAAACTCTTAAACTCATGATAGTCATAAGGAAACACGTTATCGATGATGACCTTCATGAAGTTTTCTTCCCAACGGTTATTCAGGCTGTAGGTTCCTTTAAGGTTGTTTTTAGAGGAAGCACAGCCGTTTTGCAGGAACAGGAAACCGTTCTGTGTCTCCGGCTGCCACATCAGGCCGCCGATAAAGCCGTAGGCTTCACCCAGATGCCCCAGCAGATGAAAACCGGGTCGATTCGGCGCAGGCCGCGTTTCACCGTCACCCCTGAACAATTGCAGCGGCATACCGTAACTTTCAATGGAACTGTCTTCGATATTGCCATTGGGATTCAGCGGATCATATTTCCAAAGCTGTTTCGCCATGAGCTGTACAGTGGCAGGCGTTAAAATCTGCGTTCCGTTGTATTTTCCCCGGTCCATAAGCATCTGCAGCATGTGACTCAGTTCATCTGGGGAAATTCGCAGCCCCCCTTGCGGGGAAAAGATACCGGCGTTGGTTCCGGGCCGGTAATTGGCAAGACGGTTGGTGTCCGGCAGTTCGATGGGACGATCGTCGATCTGCGCCTTATACGGCTTGCCCGATCCGCTTGGTTTGCGATACAGAGTTCCCATCTTTTGGAGTTCAGAGGAATTGAAATCAAGAAGGTTAAAGCTGCCGGAAATACCCAGTGGTTTTAACAAATTCTTTGTCATGTAATGATCAAACCGCTGTCCGGTTACCTTCTCAATAATAGTCCCAAGCAGGACATAATTCAGATTGGAATAGCTAAAATAGATTCCGGGCGGTTGTGTTGCCGGCGCCCAGCAGTTGGACGAAGTAAAGAATTCTTTGATGGAACTTTTAAATGGAACATACGGAGTCGGATAGTCCCGTATGGAAGAAGTGTGGGAGAGCAGCATACGGGATGTTATGACTGTATTGGGGAAACGGGGATTTCGAAGGGTGAAGCCCAGGTAACGGCTTACGTCTTCGTCAAGCTTGATTTTTCCCTGTTCCGCCAGTTTCAAATAGCCGGCCGCAGTAAAAATCTTTGAGATGGACGCCACACGAAAGCGGCTGTCTGCTGTAACAGGCAGGTTCCATTTTGGGTTTCGGGGGCTTATGAAACGATTGCCCATCATATTGCGATATACTTCTTTCCCGTCTTTAAATACGATAACGGCTAGGCCGGGAACTTTATCTTCTGTCTGGCCGAGCATGTTTGCCAAAGCTGCGTCCAGTCGTTTGGTCGCAGGTTTGGAAAGGAGAGATCTGTAATTTTCTTCCTTGTCCTGAATGCGGAACGGATGCCCCGGAGTTGCAGTTGTTTGCTCTTTTTTCCGTGGCTGAGCGGCAGGAGCAGTATGCCCTGCCGTGACGGATGCGGAGGGTTTCTCATGCTGTTGCGGGGAAGTATTTTTTACAGTATCCGGTTTAGTGTTGTTCGATGTGATTTCGTCCCGTTTGGACAGTTTTTGTTGTGTGGCGCTTTGTTGTTGCGGTGAGGCCTGTTGTGTCACATTCGGCTGCGCAGTACGCTGTCGTGTTGCTGCAGGAGTACGGATAACGGGTGCGGGCGGTGCGGCAAATGTTATGGTACAGAGTGAAAGAATCAGCACAACGGCGATTGAACTGATAGATGTTTTGTGTGAAAAAGTCATGGTAATAACCTCTGTTCATACAAACAAACGAATGCGGGAAAGGTATGTTTTTACCAATTGAAAATTATAGGATCGGCTTAAATTCTGCACCATGATTTTTCAGATTACATATTTAAATATGCAGAAGAAGATTGTCCCTGCGATCAGGGCCATCGGAAGAGAACGTGTCTTATACACGATGGGGAATGCGCAGAGTGTGGCCCACAGGCTGTAATTTTCCAATGAGAAGTTAAGCGCATTGTCCTTCAAAAAAATATCGGGAAAAATGATTGCCCCAAAAATGGCGGTAGGAATGTATTTCAGCCAGATGCTGAACCAGTCCGGTAATTTTCGCCCCCGCAGCAGCAACAACGGAAGTTCCCTGCAGGAAAAAGTGCCCAGAACCATCATCAGGGTGGCTCCGTAAATGTAAAGTGATTCGTTTTCCATAGTGCTTCTCCGATTAACCGGTTGATGTCCGGTGTATTTTTACATTACTTTTTATTGACGGAAACAGGGTAGGTATTACCCGGCTTTTTGTTTGAGGTATCGTACCTCAAGCCAGCAGGCGATGGCCGAGACGATAAGCGTGGACAGCACGATATGCAGTTTAAAAGGAACTATGAAGGAAAGGATCACGGAAAGAATCCCGCCTGTGATTCCTGCTACAAGCAGTTCGTTTTCGTGCAGGTAATTGCTCCAGATGCCCAGAAACATGGCAACGAGAATATAGGATACGAGTTCGGTAGGCGGATTCAGCCAGGCTGCCGCAGTGCAGCCGATGAAATTGGCGCAGGCCCATACCAGACAGGGTGAAAACCCAAGGGCCAGTCCCTGGTGCACATCCCAGTCTTTATCTTTGGTAAAGCTGTCGATGTTGACCGCAAAGGTTTCATCGGTAATATTTTGACCGAAGGCTATGGAATAGGGGAGAGAACAATGCCTGATATGGGGATACATGGCTGTGGAAAAAAACATGTAACGCAGGCTGACCATAAAATTTGTAACCAGTATGGAAAACAGGGAGGCTTGGTCCATCAGCATTGCAATACAGATGAACTGACCACTGCCTGAATAAGCGAGGATGCTCATGATAAAAGCTTCCATAGGAGAGATATGGGCCTGCTGTCCCAAAATACCACACGCAAGCCCTAAAAATAAATAGCCAACATAAATAGGCATGGCGCGTTGGATTACTTTTTTATTGAAATGCAAAATAATAACCATCCTTTATTATGGGATTCAAAAACTATCGTATTGATTTTTAATTATATAATTACTTTTCGTTTTCTGCAATTCTATCAACGTAAAATCCTGCTGATTGTTATTTTAGTTACAGATTAAATTGTATTTGCTAAAAGATGAGGTTAATTTGTGAAAGTTTGAATCGGTTTATTGACATTCCTTTCGGTTTATCTCTATAATTAAGCATTAAGTGAAATTTGTATTTGTTTCGAAGCTCAACATTCGAGGCACGACGCAATACGTAACACCAAAAAGCATTTCCTGCGTCAAAGGGACTTCATTCGCAAAAATCAATCTATAAAATTTGTTATTTCGCTTAATTGGCAAGCTCACATTAAATTGTCTGACAATTTCAAACAAAACTTCGGGAGCCATGTCATACGTAGTGTTTTTTTGAAATTTTTACAATATATAGGGCTCTCGTTTTTTAGAATCAGACCAGTATTAAAGAAAAAGAGCTGCAAGATAATGTACCCCACGTTTTTTATTTTCGCCCTCAAAAATCCTAATCTCAAAAATCCTAATATATAAATTATATTACTGAAAATATTGCCTTCAGGAGGTTGATAATATGGCAACTGTCAGACCGTTCAGGGGATTACGACCGGTTTCATCGGAATTGGCTGCGAAAATAGCTTCCCTTCCATACGATGTCATGGATACGGAGGAAGCCAGGGAAAAGATTGCCGCAGATCCTTACAGTTTCTTAACGGTTACCAAATCGGAGGCTACGCTTCCGAAAGGTGTGAATCCGTACAGTGATGAAGTATATGCAAAAGCGAGGGAGAACCTGCTTTCCTATGTGCAGAGCGGGAAAATGAAACAGGACAAGACACCCTGCTTCTATATTTACCGGCAGCGTATGGGCCGGCATATTCAAATCGGGCTGGTTGCCACTGCTTCTGTAGAAGAGTACCGTAATGGGATTATCCGGCGGCATGAACTGACACGTACGGAAAAGGAACAGGATCGGGTGCGGCATATTACCGTCACAAAAGCACAGACCGGGCCGGTATTCCTGACCTATAAGATGCGGCCTGAAATCGTCACATATATCTTGGAACTGATGGCTGAAAAAAAGCCGGTCTCTAATTTTATTGCAGATGATAATGTACGTAACACGTTATATGTCGTTGATAAACCGCTGGAGGTTCAAAAAATCATTCGACTGTTCGAAGCAGTTCCGACTTTTTATATTGCTGACGGACATCATCGCTGTGCCGGTGCCATGCGGGTGGCAGACCAAATGGAGCAGGAAACGGGAAAGAAAGACCTTTCTGCGGAATACGAATATTTCCAGGCAGTCATCTTTCCGGATCAAATGATGGAAATTATGGATTACAACCGGCTGATCCGTGATTTGGCAGGATACAGTAAAGGAGATTTCATCTGTGCCGTAGAAGAAAAATTTGTAGTAACATCTGTGCAAAAGTCCTTCCGTCCGGGAGAACGGCACAGTTTCGGCATGTATCTGAGCGGGAACTGGTACAAACTGACCGCCAAAGAGGGAACATATGATCCGAAAGATGTGACAGAGGCACTTGATGTTTCCATCCTGCAAAACAATCTGCTGGCGCCGGTCCTTAAAATCGGGGACCCCCGTACAGACAGACGGATCAATTTCGTTGGTGGCATACGGGGATTGGATGAGTTGGAACGCAGGGTGGACAGCGGGGAATACGCCGTCGCATTTTCCATGTATCCTACGCTGATGCAGGAAGTAATGGATATTGCGGATGCCGGCAAAATTATGCCTCCCAAATCCACCTGGTTTGAACCCAAACTGCGGGATGGCATGGTGGTACATATGTTGGAGGATTTGGACTGAATATAGGCGAATATTGGATAAAAACAGATCTGTGAACAATCCGGAAGGTGAATTTCGGAACAAAGGGCCGGACAGCCCGTTTCATCCGGACTGATGGGCCACAGGTTCTGTAAATTTTTTGTTAATGTAAATGTTATTAACGGGAGGAAGTTTTATTATGGGACGTATATTCAATTTTAACGCAGGCCCTGCCGCTTTGCCTTTGGAAGTGCTTCGGGAAGTCCAGGAGGAACTTCTGGATTTTGACGGTACCGGTATGTCGGTTCTGGAGATTAGTCACCGCAGTCCTGCCTTTGAAAAGGTGTTGCAGGATACAAAGTCTGATATCAGGGATCTTCTCGCCCTGCCAGAAGATTTTGGGATTTTTTTCATGGCAGGGGGAGGAAGTTTGCAATTCAGCTGTGTGCCGTATAACTTTCTGTCGGAGGGAAAGGTTGCGGCGTATGCGGATACGGGATCCTTTTCCGATAAAGCCTTTCAGGAAGCGGAAAAGGTAGGAAAGGCAGTAAAGGTTTTTAGCTCTAAGGCACAGGGGTATGACCGGGTTCCGCGGCCAGAGGAGATTCGGCTGCCTGAACAGTGCGCGTACCTGCATATTACCGGTAATAACACGATAGAAGGTACGGAATATTTCGATTACCCGGAGACGGGGGACATCCCACTGATTGCGGATATGTCCTCTGAGATTCTGTCCAGGCCTTTTCCGGTAGAAAAGTTTTCCCTGATTTACAGCGGGGCGCAGAAAAACATCGGACCTGCCGGAACCGTGCTTGTGCTTGCCAAAAAAGATTTTGTAGCCGGTCGTGATAAGAAACTGCCAGTCATGCTGAACTACGAGACCATGCTGGACAAAGATTCGCTCTACAATACGCCGCCTGTATTTGCAATCTATATTGTCGGAAAGGTTGCAAAATGGTTGAAAAAGCAGGGCGGTCTTGCCGCTGTGGAAACTGTCAATCGCAAAAAAGCTGCGTTGCTGTATGATTTGCTGGATACATATCCGGAATTCTATAAAGGGCGGGCTGCAAAAGACAGCCGTTCCATCATGAACGTGACATTTAACCTGCCGTCCAAGGAACTGGAAGCGAAGTTTGCTGAAGAAGGAAAACAACAGGGTCTGGGAGGGTTGAAGGGACACCGCAGCGTGGGCGGGATCCGCGCTTCGATTTACAATGCTATGCCCCTGGCCGGTTGTGAAGCGCTGGCGGCGTTCATGGAAAAATTTTATAAGGATAATGTGAAATAAAAATCAACTGCCCCCGGATATGCTGTGCAATTCAGCGCTCTGTCCGGGGGCAGTTCAGTATGGTGATTGCAGGTGGAAAATTCACTTTTTTGCGAAATTTCATTAGGAATGGTAAAATAATAATACAAATGGCAGCGAAAGGTGTGACTCTTTTTGTTCAGACAGTTAATCTGCAAAACGCTTCCTACAGCTATGTGCCACGGTAGCTGTCTGGCGGCTCTTCCAAACGGCTCTCTGCTGTGTGTGTGGTTCGGCGGAAGCCGGGAGGGGGCGGCAGATACAGAAATTTACTATTCCGTAGGGAAGCCTGTTTACAAAAAAAGAAAATATGAGAAATGGGATCAAGCCGGATCGCATATCCATGACGGTCGCAGGGATAATTTGACAGAGGTTTCCTGTGATTGGACGGAGCCCATATGTATAACCCATATGCCGGAAGCCTGCTGGAATCCGGTGCTTTTGATCCAGCATGAACATATCCTGCTGTTTTTTAAGACAGGGAATCGGATAGCCGACTGGCAGACGATGGTTCTTGTCAGCAGAGCTGACTCGGTTTACTGGAGACATCCCAGGTTGCTTGTGCCTGAGGATAGAAGCGGTGGGCGTGGCCCTGTACGGACCAAGCCGGTCATCCTTGCATCAGGCCGGATTTGTGCAGGGGGAAGTGTAGAACGGGGGGAATGGCTGTCATTCTGTGATTACAGTGATAATTACGGGATATCATGGAACCGTTCGGCCTTTTTGGGACTGAACATGCTGGCGTTGAATCTGGATCAGTCCGAGGAAGATCTTTCTGACAAGTCTGCCTTGCCTCCTGTAAGTCCACAGAGTTTAAACGGACGCGGCGTCATAGAACCAGTCCTGTGGCAGGATAAAGGGCGGTTGCATATGTATATGCGGAGTACGGAGGGATATATTTATACCAGCATTTCGGACGATGAGGGAAAACACTGGACGGAACCGCAGCCTACAGAACTGTATAATAACAACAGTGGCTTTGATGTAATCCGCACTCCGGGCGGACGACTTTTCCTAGCCTGCAATCCGGTAAAAGGAAACTGGGGCGAACGGACACCGCTGGCTCTTTTTATGGGAACACAGGACGGGACCCGGTGGGAAATGTTTCTGCGGCTGGAAAAAGGAAAAGGGGAATTCAGCTGTCCGTCTTTGACATATACATTCCAGGGACTGTGGATTTCATATACGTATAACAGGGAAAACATTGCGGTAGCTTTTTTAACCTGGCAGGAAATAGCCCGGTGCAGGAAATTCAGGCTCAGGGNNATAAGGCGGAAAGAAGTGCGCCCGGCATGAAGGGACCGGTTGATAAACTTTTAACGTTACTGTTTATGAACGGCTGTAGACGTCCTCTGTAAAAGTAAAATAACTGGAACGGAAGTCACTTGAAATACCTGGTTTCCTAAAAAGATTAAAAAGACCCGCAGCAACACGAGAGGTTGCTACAGGTCCACACGGATATTATTATTCTGCAATTTTCTAACAGGGAAATGTTATTTTGGATGAACCGTTGGTTATGCTTCCGGTTGCCAGCCTTTGCACACGTCGATCCAGCCTTCGTTGTCCGTATATTTTTCTAATTCATCCGGGGTCAATTCAATGGCGTTGTTTTCTTCTCCGGCTGCAGGGAACATAGTTTCAAACCGTTTCATGGAAATATCCAGATATACCTTGACGCCTTCCTTTACGCCAAAAGGACAAACACCGCCCGGTGCGTGTCCTGTCAGCGTTTCCACTTCCCCGAATGGGATCATGTGGGCTTTGATCCCGAAGAAATGTTTGAATTTTGCGTTATCAATCTTTGTATCACCGGCTGTTACAATCAATATGGGATTTTCTTTGCCTGTAAAGGAAAGTGTCTTAGCAATACGGGCGGGTTCTGTGCCAGCCGCTTTGGCAGCCAGTTCGACCGTAGCGCTGGATTCTTTGAATGTAATAATCTTGTCATCCATGCCAAATCGGGAAAGATATCCACGGGCGCGTTCTACAGACATTTTTCTTAACTCCTTCGCATTTTAGCTTTTTAT
>CAJOKZ010000027.1 GCA_905235335.1 uncultured Succiniclasticum sp. | reverse complement strand
GGGAAGTGACCGGATGCCCCGTGAAATTCGTGGGTATGGGCGAAAAGCTGGATGCGTTGGAACCCTTCTATCCGGACCGTATGGCTTCCCGCATCCTGGGCATGGGCGATATCCTGTCCCTGATCGACAAGATCAAGGACACCACTGATCTGGCCAAAGCGCTGGAGATGGAAAAGAAACTCAAGAAGGATGAGTTTACGCTGGAGCAGTTCCTGGAACAGATGCAGCAGATCAAAAAACTGGGGTCTCTGGATACGATCCTGGGTATGATTCCCGGCATGGGCGGCATCAGCCAGAAGCTGAAGGAAGCCAACGTGGACGAAAAAGAGTTCGCCCGCGTGGAAGCGATCATCCGCTCCATGACGCCAAAAGAACGGCAGAAGCCGGAGATCATTAACGGCAGCCGGCGCAAACGCATCGCCGCGGGCTGCGGCATGAAGGTCCAGGATGTGAACCGCCTGCTGAAGAATTTTGACGACAGTAAAAAGCTGATGAAGAAGATGCAGGGTATGGCCAAGTTTGCTTCAAAGGGCGGCAAGATGCTTCCCTTTATGCATAAATAAGCCGGACCGGGTGAAACGCGCTGAGGCAGTTTCAAGATAAACCGTCCTGTCAGCCGCACGGTTTTGCCGGCCGGGATTCCCGCAAGTTTGAAAGAGCCGAACGGCCGGGTTTCCGGATCCGCCGCAAGGGCTTTCATTATAAAGTATCTGGTAGTATTTGAAATCAAGGCAAGGAGGTGAAACAGAAATGGCAGTTAAGATCCGTTTAAAACGCATGGGCGCAAAAAAAGCTCCTTTCTATCGTGTAGTTGTGGCAGATGCGCGTTCTCCGCGTGACGGCAAATTTATTGAGACCATCGGCACCTACGACCCGACTACAGATCCGGCAGCCGTAAAGATCGATGAGGAAAAGGCAGTGAAGTGGATGGGCAACGGCGCGCAGCCGACCGATACCGTGAAAGCGCTGTTCAAAAAACAGGGCATCATGAAAAAATTCGCTGAGGTTAAGAGCGCGAAGTAAGTGAGGGGGCGTGGTTTGCATGAAGGAATTGGTAGAAGTAATGGCCAAATCTCTGGTTAGCAATCCGTCTGCAGTGACAGTGGAGGAGGAAACAACCGGTACAACTACTGTACTCCGCCTCCATGTTGCCCCTGATGATATGGGTAAGGTGATTGGCAAACAGGGCCGCATCGCGAAGGCGATCCGTTCTGTTATGAAAGCGGTTGCAACCCGTGAGAACGTGAAAGTTATCGTAGAGATTGAGTGACGCGGAAAGAATCGTGATTGTTACGTAAAGGTGGTACATTATGGCAGATTCTATGTGGATTCGTGTTCCTGTTGCCATCAAGGCAAAGGTTACGGAAGACTTGAAGCTGAAAATTATTGGAGATCTCCAAAACACTATAAAGCAGATGGAATTAGACCTGAACCAGTTTGACTTCCAGGCCAAGCAGGTTATGAACCAGGCCGCCAACGACCTTTCCGCTGCGCCGCGCCTGCGTGAGCAGATCGAAGTGGAACGCAGGAAACGCACCGATGCGAAAGCAGAGGCGGAGGAACAGCTGAAACAGGCCAAAGAATTGCAGTTAGGCGCTGAGATCGGCTACGGCACCCCCATGGAACGCATGGTCGAAGTGAAGGTTGGCGACAACCTGCAGGCACTGATGGGCGCCGAAATTTTGACGGAAGACGGGAAGATCATCGCTTTCCGTATGTGAGAAACGAGATGGAACAGGTTGTATTAGGCCAGATAGTCGCTCCGCACGGTGTGCGGGGCGATTTACGTATTATGCCGCTGACATCCAATGTGCAGCTGTTCACGACCATGGACTACCTGCTGCTGCCGGATGGCAGGAGGCTGACGGTCACACACGTCCGTCCCCATAAAAACGTGTTCCTTGTGACGGCGAAAGAGATACCATCCATAGAAGCCGCGGAAGCGCTGCGGGGCAAGGAGGTATCGGTGTACCGCAAGGACCTGCCGGAACTTCCGGAAGGGCGGTATTATGTGGGAGACCTGCTGGGGCTCCCGGTACTGGACGAGGCCGGCAACCGGATCGGAACCTTCAAGGATGTCCTGCCAACCGGCAGCAAGGATGTGTATGTCATTGCACCGCCGTCAGGGAAAGACATCCTGGTGGCGGCCATTCCGGAAAATATCCGCGAGATCGACCTTCCGGGCAAACGGATCATCGTCCGCCTGCCTGCGTGGGATGACGAAGATATTCGATGACGTTCCGCTTTGGTTGTGCCCGGACGGGGACTCCATGGCGGATGAGGAACCATACTATGAAATTTGTTTTTGTCACCCTGTTTCCGGAGCAGATTGAGGCGGCTGCGGGGCACAGCATGCTGAAGAGGGGGATGGACGCGGGCCAGATTGGGATGGAATGTGTCAATCCCCGTGATTTTTCCATGGACCGGCATCACAGCGTGGATGACGCGCCGTTTGGCGGCGGCGTTGGGATGGTGCTGAAGCCGGAACCTGTGGTGGAAGCGATCCGCGCAGCTAAAGCAAAGATTCCCGGCGCCCCTGTTATTGCTATGAGTCCGGGTGGCGAAACATTCCGGCAGTCCCTTGCGGAAACCTGGGCGAAGGAAGAACCCGGGCTGATCTTTGTCTGCGGCCATTATGAAGGCTTTGACGAACGGATCTACCGCTGGGTGGATAGGAAGATCAGTATCGGCGATTTTGTCCTGACAGGGGGCGAGCTGCCCGCCCTGATGATCATGGACGCCGTGAGCCGTTTCATTCCCGGTGTGCTGGGAAAGCTGGCCAGCGCGGAGGAGGATTCCTTTTCCAGCGGCCTGCTGGAATATCCCCAGTATACGCGTCCCGTGGTGTTTGAAGGGATGGAGGTTCCGGAGGTGCTGCGGAACGGGAACCATCGGCTCATTGCCCGGTGGCGGCGCAAACAGGCCCTGAAGGCGACACTGCTGCAGCGGCCCGATATGTTGCCGGAACAACCGGACGGGCAGGACATAAAACTGCTGGAAGAGATCCGGGCCGAGCTGGAAAAAGAGTGAGATCCGGGCCGGGCATTTTAAAAGATTTTGTTAACTTTGTTGCATTTTTTCCAAAAAATGCTTGCAACTCTAATTTGTCTGTGATAAAATATCACTTGCGTAAACTTACGCCATTACGTGGAAGGACGGCAGTCCCGGCTTTTCGGTCCGGCGCCGGACTTTCATTGGATAACGGACGGTCCGCTGTGCAGCGTATGTAAGTCACATGAACGTCTATGAATCTTAGGAGGAAAAAATGAACATCATTGAAGCACTGGACAAGGAACAGCTGCGTTCCGACATTCCGGAATTTCGTGCCGGCGACACCGTTAAAGTGTATGTTAAGGTTGTTGAAGGTACCCGTGAACGCGTACAGTTATTTGAAGGCGTAGTTATCTCCCGGAGCGGTTCCGGTATCCGCGAAATGTTCACCGTACGCCGTATTTCTTACGGTGTAGGCGTGGAAAGAACATTCCCGGTACACAGCCCGCGCCTGGAAAAGATCGTAGTAGCGCGCAAAGGTGTTGTCCGCAGAGCCAAGCTGTATTATCTGCGTAACCTGACCGGTAAGGCTGCTCGTATCCGTGAACGTCGTTAACCGTAAGCAAAAGGGGGCTGCAGAGGCAGTCCCTTTTTTTACTATACACGTTCAGGCGGTCCCCAGGGCAAAGCGGACCGGAAACGAGTATGTGGTGCGCTGCCGTACGAAAGCCGCAGGCGCGGCATGATACATGGCGCACGAATCAGTACTGTACATAAGCTATCAGTAAGAAAGGGCAGACTGTATGAGCGATAAATCGGGAGGGTCTTTTCAGGATTCGCTGAATGACTGGCTGGTATCCATTATTGTGGCAGTGGCTTTGGCATTCTGTATCCGGACTTTCATCTTTGAGCCGTATAAAGTTGAAGGGACTTCCATGTATCCCACGCTGTTCAACCAGGAGCGGCTGATCGTAAACAAGTTCGGCTATTTTGTCGGCGAACCGAAGCGGAACGAGATCGTGGTATTCCGGTACCCGAAGGATGAAAGCCGCGACTTTATCAAACGTGTCATCGCAGTAGGCGGCGATACGGTTGAAATGCGTGACGGCGCCGTGCTGGTCAACGGAAAGAAAATCGAGGAGCCCTATACTTGGAAAGAGGATCCGAAAGGCCTGAACCATTCCAATTACCGGAAGAGCCTGGTGCCGAAGGACCATATCTTCGTGCTGGGGGATAACCGGAACAATTCGGAGGACAGCCGTTTTGCGGACGTCGATTTTGTGCCGCTGCGCCTGGTAAAGGGCAAGGCTGCCGTGATCTTCTGGCCTTTTGAGCGGTTCCGTACCTTGCCGTGAGGACATCATGGATGTAAAGGATTTTAAAATTCAGTGGTTTCCCGGGCATATGACGAAAGCCCGCCGCATGATGGAGGACCAGCTGCGCCTGGTGGACGTGGTGGTGGAACTGCTGGACGCCCGGATCCCTGCTTCCAGCGTCAATCCCATGCTGCGGCAGATGGCGGGGAACAAGCCCCGGGTCATCGCGCTGAACAAGATGGATATGGCAGACCCCGTGAAAACAGAAGCCTGGCTCTGCAGGCTGAAGCAGGAAGGCGTACCCGTCTGTTCCGTCGACTGTCATACGGGCAAAGGCGTCAAGCAGATGCTGAACCTGGTGAAGGAAGCGGCGAAGCCTGTCCTGGAAAAATGGCAGAAAAAAGGTGTGAGGAACCGTGACGTGCGCCTCATGATCGTAGGTGTCCCCAATGTGGGGAAATCCACCCTGATCAACCGGCTGGCAGGGCGGGTGAAAGCGATTGCTTCGGACCGGCCCGGCGTGACCAAACAGAAACAGTGGGTCACCATTGCCAAAGGGCTGGAACTGCTGGATACCCCGGGGGTCCTGTGGCCTAAGTTCGAAGACCCGGAAACCGGCCTCCATCTGGCGCTGACAGGCGCGGTGAAGGATGATATCTATGACCGCCGGAACGCGGTGGTACTGCTGCTTCAGGAACTGTTGCAAAAATATCCGCAGCAGCTGGCTTCGTTTTACAATATCACGCCGGCCCCGGAAGAAACAGCGGAAACCGTCATGGAGAAGATCGCTGCCGCGCGGGGCTGTATCAAAGCCGGCGGTTTGCTGGATCTAAACAAGACGGAACAGATGATCCAGTATGAATTCAAAACTGCAAAGATGGGACGGTTCACCCTGGATGAACCGTAACAAGGAAAAAAATGCCGGCGCAATGCCGGCTTTTTTGCTATTCCGTCCAGGAAACGGCCCCGCAGGACGAAGCCGGACGGAAACCGCCATGCAGACATTTGCAAATAACGGCAGGTTGGATGTACAATGGAACCGGGAGGTACGAAAAATGAAAATTCAGGAAATCAAAGATATACTGGCGGGAACCCCGACGGAAGAACAGCTGGAAACATTCCGTCAGGATACCCGGGCCGGGGTACAGAAACTGCTGGCCGCGTTTGCGAAAAAACAGGAGAAGGAACAGGCAGAACGGCAGCGTTTTTCCAATATGCTGACCTATGAAAAAGAATACCTGGCGCTGCCGGGCATCACTCACATCGCAGGGGTTGACGAAGCGGGGCGCGGCCCCTTGGCAGGCCCCCTCGTCATAGCCGGCGTGATCCTGCCGGAAGACATATTCATCGCGGGCCTGGATGACAGCAAAAAACTGAGCGGGGCAAAGCGGGAAGCCCTGTATCCGGAAATATTGGAAAAAGCGACGGCCGTACTGGTGAACGTGGTAAGCATATCCAATATCGATAAAGAAAATATCTATCATGCCACCCAGGAAGGGATGGAACAGATCCTGCGAAAGATAGGCGTCCGTCCGCAGGTAGCGCTGGTAGACGCCATGCACCCCCGGGTGGAAGGAATCGAAACGGTACCCATCATCCACGGGGACGCCCTAAGCGCATCTATCGCAGCCGCCTCCGTGGTGGCCAAGGTCATACGTGACCGGCTGATGCTGGAACTTGATAAAGCCTACCCCCGGTACGGGCTGGCAAAAAACAAAGGCTACGGCAGCCAGCTGCATATGGAAGCAATCCGGCAGTTCGGCGCCACGAAGATCCACCGACGCAGCTATGAACCGGTCCGCAGCCTGTGCCTGCCCCCGGTGGAAGAACGGGACAACTACCTGTTTACACCGGAAAACGGGAAAGAAGACGCAGGACTGGCCGCGCTGATCCGGGACCTGGAAGCGTGAACCGGTGGGGGCAGTCGTAGAAAAGGATTTCCTCGGCGTTTCCTGAAACAGGAATGGAAGGGGAGAGATAACCGTTTTCGGATATCCAGCACATCAGTGATAATTGGAATCGTCATGACAGAAGGAGGTAGAGTAAATTCTTACAAAAAAGGAAATTGGACAGCGGGGCGAAGAGATTGCGTCAGGGTTTCTGGAACGAAAAGGCCTGACGGTTACTGATCGCAACTATCGCACCCGCTGGGGGGAACTGGATCTGGTCGCAATAGATATCCCTGAGGATGACGGCGTTTTCAATGATCAGACTGATTATGGGACGGATCATTGCTTCCCTGTAGGAAAAAAGCAGGCGACGGTCCATTTTGTGGAGGTGAAGACCCGCACGGGAACTACTTACGGTACACCCGGGGAAGCAGTAACTTATGAAAAGCAGCAGAAAATAAAAAAAACAGCACTTTTTTGGCTGCAGGAACAGGAAACGTATTACCCCTGTATATCATTTGATGTGATCGAGGTACGGGTCGTGGGAAAAATCGCCAGGATACGCTGGTTGGAGAATTGTTTCCGATAAAATTTAAAGATGGGAGAGTGATGTGTTTGTATGCAAAAGTTTTAGGAGAAACAACAACGGGGCTGAACGGCGCCGGGGTCATTGTGGAAGTTGATTTGGAACGGGGACTACCCGGATTTGAGATTGTGGGACTTCCGGATATGGCGATTCGTGAATCCCGGGAGCGGGTCAGGACGGCGCTGAAGAATGCAGGGTTTCCGTTTCCTCAGAACCGGATTACAGTAAATCTGGCGCCGGCAAACCTGCGGAAAGATGGAAGCGGCTTGGATCTGCCCATCGCCATTGGAATATTAGTTTCTCTCGGAGTGCTGCCTCAGGATAAAGTGCAGAACAAAGTTTTTGTCGGGGAGCTTTCCCTTGAGGGAGTAATTCGGGCGGTGAACGGTATTCTGCCCATGGTGATGGAAGCGCGCCGGCAGGGAATTCCTGAAATTTTTATCCCGGCGGGAAATGGGGACGAGGGCTGTCTTGTGGATGGGATTATGGTCTTTACGCCGGGAAACCTGAAAGAATTGGTTTCCCATTTGCTGGAGCCCTATCTGGAATCACTGCCTCATAAAGAGATAGAGTTTCAGGAATCCGTTGCGGAGGATATTGATTTTGCAGATGTTCATGGGCAGAAAGTTATAAAACGTGCCATGGAAATAGCAGCGGCCGGAGGACATAACATTTTGCTGGTGGGATCCCCGGGCAGCGGAAAGACCATGCTAGCCCGCAGATTGCCAACAATCCTGCCGCCCATGACCATGGACGAAGCATTGGAGGTTACAAAAATTTATAGCATTGCCGGGCTGTTTAAAAACCGGTCTGGCCTAGTATCGCAAAGACCGTTCCGGAGTCCCCACCATACGATCACCTTAAGTGCATTGATTGGCGGGGGTGTGGTTCCGGTGCCGGGGGAGGTGACCCTGAGCCATAACGGGGTGCTGTTTCTGGATGAATTCCCCGAGTTTTCGCGGGCGGCGCTGGAAGTACTGCGCCAGCCTATGGAAGACCAGTTCGTTTCTATCAGCCGGATACAGGGCACCTATGTATTTCCTGCATCATTTTTGCTTTGCTGTGCCCAGAACCCGTGCCCCTGCGGATATTTGGGCGATGAAAAAAAGGAATGCAAATGCCGTCCCGTGGATATTGAGCGGTACCGGCGAAAAATATCCGGTCCTTTGTCAGACCGGATCGATCTCCAGGTATATGTGCCCCGTGTGCAATACAGGGATCTGCAGGCACGGGAAAAGGAAGAGACATCCGTACAGATCCGGACAAGAGTTACCGTGGCGAGGGACATCCAACTACGGCGACTGAAAGGGTTGGGTATTTACTGCAATGCCGCCATGAACCACCGGCAAGTAGAACGATTCTGCAAACTGGACACGGCAGGAAACGCATTAATGGAGAACGCTTTCTGCAAGCTGGGACTCAGTGCCCGCAGTTACGATCGGATTCTGAAAGTGGCCCGCACTATTGCGGATTTGGCTGGGAGCGACACTATCCAGACATTACATCTTGCAGAAGCCATCCAATTAAGGACACAGGTAAACCAATAAAATCTGGGATTTATCTCTTGCTTGACTACTACTGCAAGCCGAAACAGGCGCATAAGTCCATGGAATCGCAATCGGTGACGGGCTTGCACTGTCTTCGCGCTTGCCGCACAGGCAAAAGCGCATGGATCAATGACGGGGTTAATAAGCCTGAAGTCAGGAGCAAAATGTTTATGAATCGAAAAAAGACTTTTTTTATCTTGGAAGGCGCTATGATCGCGGCGGTATACGTTGTACTGACACTTGCCTTTGCCCCGTTTTCCTTTAAGGAATTCCAGGTCAGGATAGCGGAAGCCCTGACAATTCTTCCGGTGTTTACACCTACGGCCGTTCCGGGGCTTGCCGTTGGCTGTCTGCTTGCCAATATTTTAGGCGGAGCGCCGCTTCCGGATGTGGTGTTCGGTTCACTGGCCACATTGATCGGGGCAGTGGGAACCGGGATGCTGCGGAACAAAAAGCCTGTTCTGGCCGTTATACCTCCGATTGCCGCCAATATGCTTATCATTCCCTTTGTGCTTCGGTATGCCTATGGCGTGCCTCTGCCGATCCCGGTGCTGATGGGGACCATTGGTATTGGCGAGGTGCTGTCCTGCGGCGTTTTGGGATTGCTGCTTTATAAAATTTTATTGCCCCATCGAAAGAATGTTTTTAAAACAGGATACTGAATAATATGACAGGGAGGAAAACTCATGTATATTAGGAAAATTTTTAGAACACTGGTGTTGGCGGCAGCATTTTTTGCGGCAGGTTCCCTGTATTTGCCGGGAGTTTCCCTGGCTGCGGATGTGTGGTGCTGTTCCCGGGACGGACGCTCGTTCTATCTGGATTCGGAAAGCATAAACGCTGAAACTCTTCCCAGAGAAATGGATTACCGGGCATCGGTAAAAGTTGTTCGTGAAAGCGACGGTTCCCTGGAGAAAACTGTCATTTATGGTTTCGAGTCGCAAAACGATGAGCTTGTGGGCGCCATTTACGACAAAGCTGCCGGGGTCTGGAAATTTCCGGAGTACAAAAGTGAAAAGCCCGTGCTAACATCGGTTTGGAAAACGATGAAACCTTATATGAAGCAAAAACGTATCCCTTACAGCGATTCCTGGATTTGGAAGTAAAATCACACTTCATATGTGCCGTTAGATCAAGTGGCAATGATGCAATATTTCGTTGAAGCGTGACAATCTCAAAATGGAAATGTCTATGATGCAGTTTCAGTTACAACCGTCGGTGTAATGATGTGCCGGCGGTTTTATCTTTTAAACCGGAATGGTAAGATGAAAAATATCTTTGAAAGTGTGAATTAACTATGAACTTTCGGTTTCCTTCTTGACTTAAAGTAGACTTTAACAAATAACATATATAATAGTTAATACAACGGGTGCTTCTGGTCCATAGACCCGGTGGAAAAACCGGCTGTCAATGAAGCGGCTGTGAATTTTATCAAGCCGGAGGTCAACAATAAACCGCGGTGTTTTGCGGACGCAGCCAAAGCGGCGATGGATTATAACGGTTTTGTTACACTGAAAACTCCGGATGGGCGATGTAACAGTTTCGTAAAATGCGGATGAAGTCAGTGACCATTGCGCGCCTGTCGCTGGCGTGGGTGCAGAGGACGCAGGAAATAGTTTCCTTGCAGTCGAAAGGCGTCCAGGCAAATTCCCCGTTATGGTCGTTGAGAAAACCGGGCGCCAGGCAGATGCCTTTATGGGATGCCACATTGGTGAGCGTGGTGTCGTGGTCATTGCTGTTAAAGTGGGCAAGATGAAGTCTCTGCAACACCCGCTGTTGTACGGCGCGCAGTTCCGGCTGGGAACCGCCGCCTACCATCAGCGTGCGTCCTGCCAGATCGTCAATCACGATTTTGTCTTTTTGTGCCAGCGGATCTGTCGTTTCGCTGATGAGATAAATTTTGCTTTTAAACAGCGGATGTATTTTTATATCTGGGATGCGTTTCATGTCTTCCTCTCTGGCAAAGACCATGTCCTGCTCGCCCCGCAGAAACCTGTCGAAACTGTGGAGCGGGATAAATTCCGGCGTAACGGAAATGCCTTCATGAGCGTGCTCAAATTCTTCAATCGCCTGGGGCAGATAATAAATGGCAGAACGCATGGGCAAACCGATGGTCAGGTTAGAGTGATACCGGCGACTGTTGTTCTGTCCCTGTTCAATGGCGCGTTTCATTTCTTCCCGGATGTTCCGCAGGCTGACGCAAAACTGCTGCCCCGCCGGCGTGAGGGATGCTCCCTTTCCCGAACGGTGAAAGATTGTAAAACCGATTTCCTCTTCTACGGTTTTAATATGATACGTCAGCGTTGGCTGGGTAATATACAAGTTCTCTGCGGCCCGATTGAAATTCAGGGACTGAGCCAGTTCCAAAATGCAGTCGATCTGTTTGCTGTTCATTTTTTAACTCCTTGCGTAATAGAAATTTTCTATTAATAATAGAATAATACAATTAGACTTTTTGCGCAACCGTTAATTATAATGAAGATGAAACAGATTCAATTTTAGCTACACCGAAAGGAAAACGGCCGATGAATAGTAAAACTCTTCTTTTTAAAAGTGCGTTAGCCTTAAGCATTGTGTTGACACTGAACGCCGGACCGGCTGAAGCAAAACCCATTACCATTGCGGAGCAGGGTTCTTTTACTGTGGGCGGAACTTACAAAGAAAAGCCGGGCACATTCTCCCAGGAAAATTTCATTGCGGAAGATGGGCAGCGTGCCTACGGGGATTTTGCCTACGTGGAATACCAGAAGCCCGTAAAGGCCAAAAAGCTGCCGCTGATTTTCCAGCATGGGGGAGCTCAGTCCAAGCGGACCTGGGAATCCGGTCCGGATGGACGCGAAGGATTTAACACCCTGTTTGTCCGCGCCGGTTACTCGGTGTATCTGGTAGACCAGCCCCGCAGCGGGGAATCCAATCTTTCTACAGAGGCTGTAACGCCGGATACTCCCTGGGCCAGCAATCCTATGTATGGAGACAAGACCCTGTATGTCCTTTCCCGCATCGGCCATTACGATGCAGCGGGCAATCCTGTGCCCAATGCCCAGTTCCCGGCAGGGGAAAAGAACTACCAGGCCTTCCAGCAGAGCTGGACTATCGGCTCGGGTCCTTTGGATAACGACCTGAATGCTAGCGTGCTTGCGGAATTAGTGGATCAGCAGAAAGACGGGGCGGTGCTGGTTACCCATTCCATGGGCGGCACTATCGGCTGGCGTACAGCCATCCGTTCAGATAAAGTAAAAGGCATTATTTCCTATGAACCGGGCGGCACTCCCTTCATTTTCCCGGAAACGGAAATGCCGAAGATTACCGATGCGCGTTTTAAGGCCCTGTCCGCCTCTGCCAAGGGCGTACCCATGGAAGATTTCCTGAAGCTGACCAAGATGCCTATCGTTCTTTATTACGGTGATTATATCAAGATCGGATCGGAAAATGTGGGGGAAGATAAGTGGGGCACGGAATTTGCCGTGGCCCGGCAGTTTGTGGATGCGGTCAACCGCCACGGCGGCGACGCCACGCTAATTCATTTGCCGGAGATTGGCATCAAAGGCAATTCCCATTTCCTCATGCAGGAGAAAAACAATACGGAAATCATGAAGCTAACGCTGGACTGGCTGAAGAAAAAAGGACTGGATAAATAAATTTCAAAGCAATCCAGCGCGTAAAGTAGAGAGCTGCATTTTAGGAAAACGCTGATTAATTCGTCTGCACGATGACCGATGCTTTTTGTGACTGACTGCGTCAATGACCCTCAACGCAGCTACGGCTGCGCCTTTGGGCCATTTCCTTTTCAGTCACAAAAAAGCCCTCGGTCATCGCACAAACTCATTTAATCAGCGTCTCCTTAGGAAAAGAAGGTAATGAACATGAGCGTATTTGAGGACTTGCGAAACGGGAAAGCATATAATGTATGGGACGAACAGTATAAGAAAGAAGCCCACGGTGAGTTTAAGCGCTGCCGGCATATCTGTCACGCAATCAATTCCACGGATCCGGATGAACAGGATGAAATCGTTGCGCTGGAAACAGAATTGTTCAACGGGAAGCTGGAGGAAGGAACCTTCCTTACGCCGCCGGTTTATATTGACTGCGCCCGCTGTCTTCATCTGGGTAAAAACGTGTTTGCCAATCATGGCCTGACGGTGATGTCGGTAGGAACAATCACCATTGAAGACGGTGTGATGATGGGACCGGAGGTTGCGCTTCTGACCGTCAATCACGAACCGAAAAACATTCGCACGATTATGACAAAAGAAATCCGCATCAAGAAAAATTCGTGGATTGGCGCACGGGTCAGCATTTTGCCGGGCGTTACCATTGGAGAAAACGCTATTGTTGGAACAGGCTCAATCGTAACAAAAGATGTGCCGGACAATGCTGTGGCAGTTGGAACGCCGGCAAAAATTGTAAAGATGATAGAGTGAAAATTTGGAACAGATATCGTTGCGTTTTTGCGAAGAGGAATTGGAGAGGCGCGGTAGAAAGGGGCTGTGAATCATGGCAAACATTTTAATTGTGTATTATTCCCGGAAGGGACAGAATTACTGGAACGGAAGTATTAAAAATCTGCCCAAAGGCAACACGGAAATCGTGGCCGAGATGATTCAAAAGACCGTGGGTGGCGATTTGTTTGAAATTGAAACGGTAAAAGAATATCCGGTGGATTACACAGAATGCACGGAAGTGGCAAAAGAAGAACTGCGGGCTAATGCCCGCCCGGAATTGAAAAAAATGCCGGAGAGCATCGATGCATATGACGTTATCTTTTTAGGCTATCCCTGCTGGTGGGGAACCATGCCTATGGCCGTGTACACGTTTTTGGAGCATTTTGATTTTACGGGCAAAAAAATCGTTCCCTTCTGTACCCACGAAGGTAGCTGCATGGGCGGCAGCGTGAACCAGATCAAAAAGTCGGCCCCCGGCGCAATTGTATTGGAGGGGCTTCCCATCCACGGAGCAGAAGCGGCACAGTCTGAGGGCGAAGTTTCGGTCTGGGCAGAAAAATCCCTCTCAGCAGAAGCAGGGGAAGCCGGCTTTATTAAACGAACTCTGCGGCTGGGGTAAAAGAACACAATTGTAGTGAATGGAGGTAGATGAAAATGAAAAAGAATAAAATGTTACGTATATTGGCTGGTGCTTTGTTAACTGTCGGATTGGTGTCAGGAACTGCAATGGCTTCTTCTGACGATAAAGAGACGAAATCAATTTCGCAAGAACTTTCTGCTATGGGCGGGGTAGTACAGCCTATCGGGGTACCTAATGACGGATATGCAAGATTCTTTACAGGGGACAGTTATCTGTCAAATTTGTCCTCTGATAAAAATCTACCGGTATTCAACGTTACTTTCGCCCATGGCGCTCATACATTCTGGCATATTCATCATGGTTCCTGCCAGATTCTGGTGGCTCAGTCCGGTCACGGATATTACCAGATTTGGGGAGAAAAACCGCAAAAACTTATGCCGGGAACGACTGCAACCATTCCTGCTGGCGTAAAACACTGGCATGGCGCTGCGCCGGGCGTAAGCTTTCAGCACATTGCGCTGATGCAGCAGGGCGAAGGAATCACGACAGAGTGGCTGGAACCGGTAGATGCCAATGAATTTGCGGCGTTAAAGTAACTGGTTGAAGGAAAATATGACGTGATTATCTGCAACATGAGCTAATCGGCGGGTAAATATAGTAACTTGCCTTCGCAGGCTGAGGAATGGTAACGGATGGAGTCTTTTATGAAAAGAATAGCTGTCACACTCCTGATGCTGTTGCTGTGCTGTATCGGATTGCAGGGTTGCGCATCCAACTCTGCAGGAACATCAGACACGAAGGTCGTGTTGGGAAAAAGTGCCGTGAACCTGCAGTCAGGCTTTGGAAAGAATAGTTCTATGGAAATAAATGAAAAGGAAAAACAGGCGCTCCGAAATTTTTATAATGAGACCTGGGCAGCAATGGTTGCTAAGGATATGAAACGTCTGGATGAGCAGCACTCAGATCAATTTGTGTTGGTTCATATGACAGGCATGCAGCAGCCGAAGAAGGATTTTTTGAAAGCCATTGAAACAGGAGAACTGAATTATTATAAATCAGTTCCGGAAAATGTTATGATTACGGTATCCGGTGATACCGCTAAAATTATCGGACAAAACAGGGTAACTGCCGCTGTTTTCGGTGGCAGCACCAATGTCTGGAGGTTACAGCTGACGTTTGACGCGGTAAAAGAAAATGGTAAATGGCGAATGGCCCATTGCAGGGCTTCAACGTATTAAGAAAAGTACGGAACAATTACAGGAGGACGAATGATGGAAAAAGAAATGTTGGAAGCAAAAGAAGCAATCCGTGAAGTAATCGACCAATTCGCGAATCTGGAATGCGATGTAGCGGCGCAGGCAAAATTCTTTACGGAAGATACACACATTATGGTACATATGAACGGACAGCTCGCCATGGATATTCATGGCGCAGATGAGATGGTAAAGCAGTTCAGCGCGTTTACCAGCAGCGTTAAAGCTTCCCACCACATGAACGGGCAGCAGGTTATTATGGTAAACGGGGACAAGGCTCAGGATGTCCATTATTGCCGCGCCGCCTTGCTGGTGGAACAGGATGGACAGGAAATCATTGCAGATAATTATATCCGCTACGTTGACCAGTTGGTGTGCCAGGACGGGGTATGGCGCATTGCGGAACGAGATCAGTATTTCGTTATGACAGAGAACCGACCGGTTAAAAAATAAAGAAGTGTGCAATGATGATTCGTTGAGAGGAGTCAAAAGTTGTACAGTAGTTAATGTGAAACTATAATCATGTTTTCGGATTAATTTACTAAAAGGAGGAATAGCAAAATGGCAAAAGATGTAATGCTTGTAACTGGCGCAGGGCAGATCAGTATGGCGTTGGCACGCAGGGTCGGATTTGGAAAGAAAATTGTATTGGGTGATAAAGATCCCAAGAACTGTGAAACGATTGCGAAGATCATGAACGACGCCGGGTATGACGTGGAACCCTTTATTATGGATCTGTCTTCCCGGGAATCTATCCTTGCCATGATTAAAAAAGGGCAGGAATTCGGGGAAATCAAATACCTGATCAACGGCGCCGGCGTGTCGCCTTCCCAGGCGCCCATCGAAGCGATTCTGAAGGTTGACCTGTACGGAACCGCCGTGCTCCTGGAAGAAGTTGGCAAAGTGATCGCCAAAGGCGGCGCGGGCGTTACCATTTCCAGCCAGTCCGGCTGGCGCATGCCCCAGCTTACGCCGGAACAGGACCGGCAGCTGGCTATGACGCCGACGGAAGAATTACTGAAGCTGGAAATTTTACAGCCGGATAATATCCGGGATACGCTGCACGCCTACCAGCTGGCAAAACGTTGCAATGAAAAGCGGGTCATGTACGAATGCATCCGCTGGGGAGAACGGGGAGCGCGCTTGAACGACATCGCGCCGGGCATCATTGTTACGCCTCTGGCTGTGGATGAATTCAACGGGCCCCGGGGCGACTTCTATAAGAATATGTTTGCCAAGTGCCCGGCAGGCAGGCCCGGTACGGCAGATGAAATGGCAAATATTGCGGAACTGCTGATGAGTGACGCAGGAGCCTTCATCACCGGATCTACCTTCCTGGCAGACGGCGGCGCAACGGCTTCGTATTACTATGGTCCGCTGCAGCCCGGACTGGAAACCGGCATGCCGGAAAATAAAAAGTAGGGTTTGTTAAAATATGAAAAGAATTATGCAGTTTCTTTTGACACAGGAAAGAAAAACGGAAAATGCGGATGATCCATTGCCAAGCGTCAACGTAATAAGTAAATATTTTAAAATGGCTGAAGGACAATAGAATATAGATAGTTTTATGCCTGAAAAGCATATTTCGGTAAAAATTTTAAGCATTAGACAATGCGATGGCAGAATTATATAATTTAATCAGCGTTTTCTTAGGTAAGTGTTTGTATTTTATCTGACTAACATGCCAGGAAGGTAGGTCAGGGCGCAAGAGCGTCCGATGACAGAAAGGATCCAACATGACAGAATTCAAACAGGCCCCGGTTGTAGGAAGCAAGCGGGTGGACGCAGACGCGCCCGGAACAAAGGCAAAGGTGTATTTTAGCCCGACGATCGATGCGGAGCATCTGATCAAGCTGTATAATTTAATCAATGAAAATATTTACGGCAAGGTAGCCATCAAACTGCACACCGGGGAAAAGCACGGACCGAACATTTTGCCCCGGGACATGGTGCAGGCATTCCAGGCTGCAGTTCCCGACAGCACTATTGTAGAAACCAATACGCTGTACGGCGGCGACCGCTACACCACGGAAGAT
Organism: uncultured Succiniclasticum sp.; assembly: GCA_905235335.1. GTDB lineage: Bacteria > Bacillota > Negativicutes > Acidaminococcales > Acidaminococcaceae > Succiniclasticum. The sequence continues at coordinate 2,852 of CAJOKZ010000027.1, read as the reverse complement.
CATCGCGACACGCTGAAAGTTAACGGCTGGACCTTCTGCCCGGTGGACATTCTGGACGAAGAAGGGGACGTTGCCCTGCCGGTCCGCAACGGGTTACGGTTGAAGGAAGTACACATGGGCGGACATCTCACCAATTACGATTCCCTGATTGTGCTGACCCATTTTAAGGGACATGCCATGGGCGGCTTCGGCGGGTCTATGAAAAATATCGCTATCGGCTGCGCTTCAGGCCAGGTTGGCAAACGGGAAGTGCATCTTGTGGTTGATGATATGCCGGCAGATTTTGAAAAATGGCCTATGAAAGAACAGTTCATGGAAAGCATGACGGATTCCGCTAAGGCCACCTGCGATTATTTCGGCAAGCATATCGTGTTCCTGAATGTAATGCGCCGCATGTCGGTGGACTGCGACTGCGCAGGCGTGGCGGCAGAGGAACCGACCATTGCGGATATCGGCATTTGCGCTTCCACGGATATTCTGGCCATTGATCAGGCCTGCTGCGACATGGTCTTCACCAAACCGGAAGGAGACCAGAAAGATCTGGTGGAACGCATCACCAGCCGGCACGGTCTGCATCAGCTCACTGCCATGCAGAAACAGAAGATGGGTAATCCCCGGTACGAACTGATTGAAGTGAAATAAGCGTAAAATAGCGTTGCATACTGCCGGAACAGGCTTTGAAATGCAACTAATTTCTAAATTGTTTTTGGGGAGAAGGGGAATCGATTATGAAACGAATTTTACTTTTGGTAAGCGCAGTTTTCCTGTTGACGTCTTTGCTCGGCGGTTGCGGCGGCGGGGAAAAAAAAGCGGAGAAGACCGATGTGAAATTGGCGAAGCAGACGGAAATCGTGACGAAAAAAGTGGAAGCGGCTCCGGTTCCTTCGGCAGGCGGCAAGAAGATTTTAGTCGCGTATTTTTCCCGCACGGGTGAAGAGTACGGGGTGGGCGTAATCACCAAAGGCAATACGGCGGTGGTAGCAGATGCCATTGCGGAAATCACCGGCGCGGACAAATTCGAAATCAAAACGGTGAAGGCCTATCCGCAGGCTTATCGGGAAACGACAGAAATTGCCAAAAAAGAAAAAGAAAGCAACGCCCGTCCGGAGGTCGCCGGCAAACCGACAAACCTGAAGGACTATGATACCGTATTTTTAGGCTATCCCATCTGGTGGAGCGATCTTCCCATGGTCGTCTACACCTTTTTGGAAAACAACGACTTTAACGGCAAGACCATCATTCCTTTCTGCACCAGCGCAGGCAGCTATATGACCGGCAAGGAAAGCCGCATTGCAGACCACGCCAATGGCGCAAAGGTCCTGGACAAAGGGCTGGGCCTGCCGGGCCGCATGTCCCAGGATGATCCGAAAGCGGTGAAGTCCGAAGTGGAAAAATGGCTGAAGGAAATCGGCTACGCAAAATAGAATTTGACATCTGATTGGTCTGTAACAAAATAGGCCCATTATCGGCATCCGGAAGGATGCCGATTTTTCTAGGCCAAAAAGAAAAAAACCGAAAAGATTCTCCGTCTCTTTTCTCTCCGCAGCATACAACATTATCTTTTAGGAAATAGGCGAACTGTTGTATTTACGGCAGAATTACATTGCTGTATCAGTATTGGTCTTTATTTATTGTGTTGTTAAAATGGGATAATTATGATATTATTAAGACATATAGAAAGGGGGCGTAACTATGCCGCAGATTATTCCAATTAAAGATTTAAAAGATACTGCCAGAGTGTCAGAACTTTGTCATCAGATTGATGAACCTATCTTTATTACAAAGAATGGGTATGGTGATATGGTATTGATGAGCATAGAGCTTTTTGAAACGACGCGTAAAAAATGGGAGATGTATAGCGATATTGAAATTTCCGAAGAACAGATTAAGCAAGGTAAAACTAAGGAGACGCTGATTAAATGAGTTTGTGCGATGAGCGAGGCTTTTGGCGACTGATAAGGAAATGGCCCGAAGGCGCAGCCGTAGCTGCGTTGAGGGACATTGACGCAGTCGATCACAAAAAAGCGCCGGTCAGCGTGCAGACGAATTCATCAGCGCTTCCTTAATACAGAAATCACGTTTGGAGATATTTTCTTTAACAGTCGAAGATTTTTCTGCGGCTGTTTTGCTATAATTAAAAAAGGCTGCGCGAAAATCTGTTGCGCTGTCTGCATCCGTCGGCAACCCGATACTTTAGATAACAGATTGGCAGTATGTCAGAAGGAAAGAGAACACCATGAACATTAATACGCTCAATATATTGGCAGATGCCATATCCGATGTCGGCTCATGGCACTGGTGGCTTACCAGAGGTGACATGGTTCAGGTACAGTTTTGCGATATTATGCTCTATGATGAAAATACTTCGGAGAATGAACCGCATAGTACTGATGTTTTGGCGGTTCGTTTCTGTGGCAATACATTTGCGGTCTTTCTGGATAATTTAAATGAAGTAGACTGGTACAAACGTTTCTTTGATGATGATTCCGTTATTTATCCCATCGATACGTATTATATGGCGTTTGATGATAAAAAAGAAGCTGAACGGCTGCTGGATGATTATAAGCATAAAACAGTAATCAAAGATTTCAGCGGTTCAGAAACACTTTTGACCGCAAAGCATCTGCTTTATGCTGGCTGCGATGATGTTGGGTTTATCGTTGGCGGAGATAAGATAGAAGTCTTGGGGAGAAAGGGAAAATACACAGAAGAAGAAATAGAAACCGCATATAAGAAGTGGTGGGATTACTGGAAAACATATTGGAAACTGAGAGGAACAAAGGACGCATATCCAAAAGATTATGTGTGTGAAGTATCGATTCCTGTCAGTGCTGAATGATCATACAAATCGA
>CAJOKZ010000026.1 GCA_905235335.1 uncultured Succiniclasticum sp. | reverse complement strand
ATTGCTGATGATAAGACCCAGAATGATGGTCATATCCGTATTGACACCCTGCGCGCGAATCATCTGCTGGTTAAAACCTGTGGCGCGGATGGCAGCCCCAATCTCCGTTCCGAAAAACCAGTACATGGCAAACCCGATGATCAGCGTCGCCGCCAGCCCTACTGCAAAAGTGGTCTGGGCGTTGTTCAGGCCCAGCATATTCTGGGTAATGGTGAAAACCGTATCCACCCCGAGAAGAGACAGGTTTGCCTTACCCATGATGCGAAGGTTCACGGAATAGAGCGCGATCATCGTCAGGATACCGGACAACAGGGCCGGTATCTTCATCTTTGTCGTCAAAATTCCTGTGACGGCGCCGGCCAGCATGCCGGCCACGGCAGCAGCCGCAATGGCAGTTCCCACACTGTGGCCGGTGGCCATCAGCGTCGCCGCGGCAGCCGCTCCCAGCGGGAAACTGCCTTCACAGGTCAGGTCCGCCAGGTCCAGCACACGAAATGTCACATACACACCCAGGGCCATCACAGCCCACAACAAGCCTTGTGCCACCGTTGACACAGCAAGGTTACCCATAAAAATTCAACCTCGAATTCTTTCCGCAGAAATTTTTGTCTGCCGCCGGCCTCTGCACGCCGGCATTTCCATAAAAAAGCGCGAATCCGTTTGTTACGACGGATCCGCGCCCCACCGTATACTGTTCGAATTATATCACATCGGCCTGTTTATTTCAAAATTTCCGCACCTTTCAGCAATTCTTCCGGAATCTTGATGCCCAGCTGTTCGGCCTTTTTCATATTTACAACCGCTTTAAACTGCTTCTGGGAACGGATCGCCATATCCTGCGGCTTCGCCTTTCCGTTAAGGATTTCCGCTGCCATGGCGCCAGTCTCTTCGCCCAGCATGTAGTAATCAATGCCCAGAGTGATCAGGCCGCCGGCCTTCACTTCCCCGGGTTCCGCGCAGATAACCGCCAACTTCGCTTCATCGGTCACTTTGCACAGGGTAGGCATGGCAGACGCCATGATATTATCCGTGGGGATGTACAGCGCATCCACCTTGCCGATAAGGCTGTGGGCCGCCTGCTGGATGTCATTGACCGTGGAGACGGTTGCTTCTTTGATAGTAAGCCCTTTGGCCGCCGCTTCTTTCTTCAGGATATCTACCTGCAGCTGGCTGTTCACTTCACTGGAGCAGTACAATACACCCACGTTCTTGGCGGAAGGAACTACCTTCAGCAGCAGTGCTACCTGCTCTTTGATGGGGTTCATGTCCGTGGTCCCTGTAACGTTTGTACCCGGCTTGGCCGGATCCTTCACCAGCTTCGCCGCCTTATAGTCGGTAATCGCAGTGCCTACGATGGGAATCGTCTTCGTGGCATTGGCCACGCTTTGCGCAGAGGGCGTTGCAATGGCGCAGATCAGATCCACATTATTGTTGACAAAACGGTTGGCGATATTCTGCAGGTTAGACTGATCTGCCTGCGCGTTCTGCCTGTCGAAGGCGATGTTCTTCCCTTCCTTGAACCCGTTCTTTGCCAGCCCGTCCACAAAGCCTTTGTTAGCGGCATCCAAAGCCGCATGTTCCACAAGCTGGACGATACCGACATTAAACTTCTTTTCTGCCGCAGGAGCCGCGGCCTTCTTTTCCCCGCCGCCACATCCAGCAACACCGATGGTCAGCATCAGCAGCAACGCTGCCGTCAAGGTTTTCATTCTGGTTCCGGATAATTTGAACATTATACTCAGTCCTTCCTTTAATTTTATCAATAAAAACTTCCCTCTTAGGCACATATACCGGTATATTAAATACTTGCCAAGATTCATCCGGTAATTATCTAACATTTTAATCTGTAGTACAAGTAAAGTAAATAGTTTTTAGAAAATTTAGCTTTTTATCAGTTAGCAGAACGGTTTTTTACAAAAAATCTGTTAAAAAGCGAACAAAATCATAATGGATCAAACGAAGCGGACCGCAGGCGGATAAAAGATCCTGTAAATTTCAACCGGTTCGCTAAAAATCCTTCCGCTGTTTCAGACAGGATTTGTGCACGCAAGAGCTCTTCTATGAAAAGCGCCTTTCTGTAAATATTAATTATAAATACTGCCGTAATGTGATATAATATTTTTATCAATATACTTAAGCAGCAGATAAATTCATCGGAACGGGAAAATACAATAACATAAATCAGTTACAGGAACAAAGAAAGGAGCCTGATTATGGTAAAACGAATTTTATTCTGCCTCGCCCTGCTGATCCTGGTTGCCGGCCATGCCTTTGCGGAGGAATGGACCTTGCTGGGCAGGTATGCAGCGAAAAACGACAAGCTTTATGTACACACTACAGATGCCCTGATCCTCAACCATCTCTTTCCCTATACGTCACAGACAACGGACTCCCACCAGCTATACGATGTCTATTATTCCCACGACCATGAACAGGACGTCCGGGTAGTCAACGAAATTGTTAACCTGATCACCGTCCCCATCAGGGCCAGGATCATACCCCTGAATATTTACGGGAAACCCATGATAAGCGACGGGGTATTCTGCGGACAGATCTTTTCCGATGTGCAGATCCAAAACAGCGGTGTCTTCGGGGTGAAGCCAACCGCCTTTTCCATCGTTGATTCCGCAAGCCAAAAGACAATCTTTAAAATGACCGGCGAAATGACGGATCAGGTACTCCTCGCTGATTCCGCTGCTGCGAAAATCGTGGAGATTACCGGGCCCCATAAGGATTGGTCCAGGCCCATCAAAGGCATACCCGTTGAAATGATCCGCTGAAACGAACCTGGACAGGGCCATTGAAAATTACTGCACGATAGCGCAAAGATTGGGATCTTACGTATGAATACGGAAATCATCAAACAGCTGGCGATCCTTATCGCCGGGTTCACCCTGCTGGTAAAGGGCGCCGACCTGTTCGTGGACGGCGCGTCAGGCATCGCCAAAAAGTTTGGTATCCCCGAGCTGGTTATCGGCCTGACGATCGTTGCCATGGGAACCAGTGCCCCGGAGGCCGCCGTTTCTATTGCCGCTGCCTCAAAAGGAAGCGCCGGTATTTCCATCGGCAATGTGATCGGCAGTAATATCATGAACATCTTTATTATTCTGGGCATTGTGGCCGCCATCGTTCCCCTGGCAATAGAAAAGTCCACTCTCCGGTATGAAATGCCTTTTACCATCCTGGTCACCGTCCTGTTCGTAGTGTTGGGAAAAGACGGAATGGTAACCCGGACAGACGGTTTCATCCTTTGGGTGGGACTGCTTATATATCTGGCCTATCTGCTGTTCCAGACAAAACAAAAGGCTCCTGACACAGCTTCCGCTGCTTTGGGCACAGACGGATCCGGGGAAAACGGCGCAAGTATTCCGGAGCCTGCGGATTCCAACGGCAAAGCGCAGCCATCCGTCTGGTACCTGATCGCTCTTACCATTGCAGGCTTAGTGGTGGTTCTGGTCAGCAGCGATTATGCAGTGGATGCGGCTGTGGCGCTGGCCAAAATGTTTTCCATCAGCGACCGGGTCATCGGTCTTACCATCGTGGCTCTGGGAACCTCCCTGCCGGAGCTGGCCACCTCTGTGACGGCAGCCCTTCACGGCAACGGGGACATGGCGGTAGGCAATGTGATCGGCAGCTGCATCTTCAATATCCTTTTCGTGCTGGGAACCTCCTCTGTCATCCTGCCCATCGAATGCTCCCAAAGCTTTCTCAGCGACGCCTTCGTTGCCGTAGCCGCTACTGTGCTCCTGCTGCTCTTCGGTTTTACCCAGAGGAAGATCGTCCGCTGGGAAGGCCTGACGCTTCTATGCTGCTATGTGGCTTACTGCTATATCGCGCTGATATAACAACGTGAAACCATCGCCGGAAAACCCATTGCCAGTTATGTAACAGACCTCCTTACAATTCTGCAGCAAAAACCTGCCACCGTTCATAAAACGCAATACAAAAAATTACAAAAGGCTCTCTTTAAACAGAAAAACAGGACCTGACGCAAATATGGTTTTGACCAGCAAATCCGTCACAGATCCTGTTATTTTTATATTCTGTTTACGATTCGGCGTTTCGAACCGGATGGACAGCTTTTTACCGGAAAGATACTACCTCCACGCCCTCTTCTTCAACAATCTGCCGTAACCGTGCCAGCTCCTCGTCAGAGGGACGACGGAAGTCCTGTTCATCATAGGGCAGGCCCAATTGCGTATATTTATCTGCCCCGTAACTGTGATACGGGAGCAGCTCCAACTTCGGTGCCGGCACATGAAGCTTTACAAACCGGGCCGTACGGCGGACGTTTTCCTCATCGCCATTGATGCCCATAACCGTCGGAATCCGGACAACGATATTCTTCCCCTGTTCCCCTAAAGCGGCAAGGTTCTGCAGGATAAGCCCGTTGTCCACCCCCGTATACTGCCTGTGCTTTTCACTGTCCATATGCTTGATATCTATAAACAGCAGATCCATCAAATCCAGTGTGGGCTGAAGCTTTTCCAGGGAAAAATACCCGCTGGTCTCCACCGCCTGGTCCAGCCCCATATCATAGACCGCATGGGACAGCGCATCCAAAAATTCCACCTGTTGCGTGCACTCGCCGCCGGAATAGGTAACCCCGCCGCCGGATACACGGTAAAACAACAGGTTTTTTTCCAGCCAGCCCAGTACCTGCTCCACCGTCATCTCCCTGACAGTGTTTTTTCGCGCATGTGCCGGACAGGCCGTTGCACAGATGCCGCAGCCGATACACCGGGGCCGTTCGCCGGATCCGTTCAGGTCGCAGCCAATCTGCCGGGGGCAGACGTCAGTACAGCGCCCGCACCTGATACAGCGGGATGCAATATACATAATCCGGTTCTGTGCCTGCAGTCCTTCAGGGTTAGCACACCATCTGCAGCGCAGGGGACAACCTGCAAAAAATACGATGGTCCGGATGCCGTTCCCGTCATTCACGGAATAATGCTGCAGCTGCAGGATCTTCCCTTTAGTATTCATCATGAACCGTGCGGCGAATGATGGAATCCTGCAGTGTCTTGGACAGATGGACAAACTGGGTACTATACCCCGCCACCCTTACCAGCAGGTCTTTATAATTTTCCGGATGGGCCTGGGCATCCAGCAGCGTTTTACTGGACAGCGTATTGAACTGAATATGGAATGCCCCCATATCGAAAAACGCCTGAATCATGGAGGCCAGATTACTGCGGCCTCTGGGAGTGCTTACCAGATCCTGGCTGAGCCGCATGTTCAGCAGCGTACCACCGGAATGGATGTCCTGATTCATCTTGGCCACAGACCTCATGGCAGCCAGCGGAGTGGAAGTATCGGTTCCCGCAACCGGAGATACCCCTTCAGAAATGGGCTCTGTCGCCTTGCGCCCGCAGGCAGTAGCGCCGATCACACGCCCGGTGGGAATGAAGTTGGAGATTCCCATGAAAGCGCTGGTAAACGGTTTTCCATAGATATCAGTATATTTATGCGCTTCTTCGTAATAGTGATTGCCGATGCGGCGGGCGATATCATCCACATAATCATCGTCATTGCCATATTTCGGCGCATCCTGAGCGAGCCGGCGCAATTCGTCATACCCTTCCCAGTTCCTGTCCATGGCATCCAGCAGTTCATCCATGGTACAAACCCCGTCATCAAACACCAGCTTTTTCACTGCAGCTAGGCTGTTGGCAGATTCCGCCAGGCCAATGCCGGTCAGGACCGGTCCAATATTATATTTCGCGCCGCCGTCTACCAGGTCCATGCCTTTTTCCAGACAGGATTCAGAGACCGCCGAGAAGAAGGGACGCGGAATCATCGACTTCTGGAGCTTCTGTGCCAGGATCGCACCGGTCACGGAAATGGCAATCAGGTTATCGAACTGCTCCATAAAGGCGGCTTCCACTTCTTCATAAGAAGCAAATTTTCGATCCTTATGGATGGGAAGCCCCATCTGCACACCCGTGATACGGCTCTTGCCGCCGTTGGTCGCATATTCAAAGGCGCCGCTGAAGTTTACATTGACCGTGCTGGTCCACTCAAAAGTCTTGCGGAAATGAGGCACTACGCAGCCGCAGTTGTTCCAGTCCCGGGCGTCTTCTGTTTCATATCCCATATTTTTCAGCATTTGGTAACCGGTCTTATCGCTATGGATCGCCGGAAACCCGGTTCCCTGGGCTACCAGTTCCATCACCGCATCCACGAATTTGCGGGGACTGTCATGACCGATACGGACGGACAGGCCCGGTTGATGGGTCCTGACTTCCCCGGTGGCCTTCAGGCAAAGGTAGCTCAGTTCATTGGTGGCATCCTTGCCGTTGCGGTCCGTGCCGCCCACGGTAAGATTCTGGAATTGGTTGTATCCAGCAAAGAAATCCGCAGTATTGGCAGAAATCGTCCATACCCATTCGGAGAGCTTCAGCCAGTAGCATTCGATCAGCTCAAGGATGCCTTCGTCATCATGGATACCGTGCTCTATATCATATTTGTAATAGGGGTACATATACTGATCAAACCGGCCAGGGTTCAACGACAGCGGGTTTTCCATCAGGATGCCGCCCAACTGATAGAACCAGATCATCTGCAGCGCTTCCTGGAACGTCACAGGCGGCTGGGCCGGAATCCGGCTGCAGATATCAGCAATTTTCACCAATTCATCTTTACGTACCCGGTCCTTTTCCGCTTCCGCCATGGACAGGGCTTTTTCACGGTACCGCCCCGCCAGGATGATCATCCCCTCCCCGCAGAGAATGACAGAACGGTAAAAATCGTATTTTTTCAGCCCGTCCGGCGCAGTCAGGCTGATCTTCTCCATCTTTTCACGGCAGGTATCAATGATCCCCTGCCATCCTTTTTTAAACAGGACGTCCTGATAATCCGGGGTAATTTCTCCCACGGACTGACGCCATTTGGAATCAATGTCGATGATGCCGGTATCCACGGCGACTTTGGCGATTTCCGGCGGAATCTGGGCCAGATACGCCTCTTCCAGGGATTTTCCTTTCCAATACGGGAAGATATTCGCACGGACGAACGCCCTTTGTTCGTCTGTCATCTCATAGGGATCCTGCACGCGGTCAGAAAAATGATCCATCTCCCGGTCCACCCAGGTCCAGGAAAATTCCGGCGTCAGGATGCCGCATTTGCGAAACTCGCCACTGGCACCCACGATCAGCTCGCCGGGGAAAATGGTGACCACCAGTTCCCGGCACACATCTTTAAAAGCCTGCGCCCGGCGTATGATCTCCGTCTGCCCTTCCGTCTTCTTGTAGGATTCCGTCCAGATACGGGCTCTTTCATAAGAAATGGATGGTTTGTTGTTCACATACTCGTTTTTCGCTTTCCGGATTCGTTCTGTCAGCATTAATGATCTCCTTTACCGGTTGTCGGGCACAAAATAACTTGGATCAAAATTTTCCGGAAGCCACAATTTTGATTATCTCGGTCGCTTCCTCACCGCATTTAATCATATCTTCGACATGCAGCAGCTCATCCGCCGTGTGGTTCTTCTCGTACCCGGATGCGATCCCGACGGTGGCGATGCCCCGCTTGTTAAATATATTTCCGTCCATACCGCCGCCACCCCGGTCGAAGAAAGGGGTAAGCCCCACGTTGTGACAGGCTTTTGCCGCAATCCGGCAGACCGGTGCGTCTTCCGGAATGTTGAAGGTCTTGAACATTTCGTTCAGTTCCAGATCGATAGGGGTGTTGTATTTTTCGGAAATCTCCTGTACCGCGGCCCGGATTTTATTCTGGGTGTTTGTGAATTCCGCCAGATCACTGCTGCGGTGTTCACCCTGCAGGACGACCTTGTCACAGACCACGTTGGCAGCAGGACCGCCGGTGATCATGGCAAAGTTGGCCGTAGTGACGGGTGACAGGCGCCCGTCGGGCAAATGCATGATCAAATCTGCCGCAACACGCAGCGCATTCAGCCCTTTTTCCGGCTCGTTGCCCGCATGGGCCTTTTTCCCGTGAACCGTGATGATCACCCTGTCCATCCCGGGGGCCTGTTTGATGATCCTTCCGGCCCGCCCCGGACTGTCAAAGACAAAGCACTTTTTCGAACGGAAACGCGACATGTCGGCATTGATGGAACCGAACAGGCCGATTTCCTCACAGGTGGTCAGGAGAATCTCGATATCCCCATGGGGCAGGTTCTGTTCCCTTACATTGCGAAGTGCCTGCAGGATAACGCAGATACCGGACACGTCATCCGCTGCCAAAATCGTCTTTTTATCAGAATAGATGATCCCGCTTTCTTCGTCCGCCTGCGGATGGATATGCCCGTTATTGGGAACCCGGTCCAGATGGCTGGAGAACAGGATCGGTTCGATCGACGGATCCCCTTTCATGACAGCGATAATGTTCCCGCAGTTGCTGCCGGTTTTTTCCGCCGTATTATCCTCTTCCACTTCCAAACCCAGGTCTGCCAGCTTTTTCTTCACCGCGTCACAGATAACACGTTCCTGTTTGGAATAAACTTCCAGCTCAACCAGTTCATAAAAATCTTTCACCATCTGATTTTCCTGCATCGCTTTAGAACAGCTCCTTCCATTTTATAATGAGATCTTATCGTTTTGATATTCCCCTTACCACGTCGGAGGAATTTTACTGTACGTTCCAGTAATATACATAGATGCATTTCCCCTGGCCAGCAGTTCGTTTTCATCGCTGAAGACCTTCACTTCCACAAATATAACGTGCCTGGTCTGTCGGATGATCTGCGCTTCCGCAAATATCGTATGGCCCTTTGTCACATTTTTCATATAACTGGTATCCAGGTCCAGCGTACAGACCGTGCAGCCAACCGTCCAGCAGACGATGCCTCCGGCTGTATCAATCAGCGTGCTGATAGCGCCGCCATGGATAAACCCAAACGGGTTGGCGGTTTCTTCTCTCACCGGCATGCTGGCTTTAACCCAGCCGCAGTCCGCATCTTCCAGCGTAATACCGCAATATTTTATAAAGCGTGTGCCTTCAAATTTTTTCAGCAGTTGCAGACATTCTGTCTTGTTCATAAAAACGTCCCTCTTACATCTTCTGTAACGCATAACATTATACTTTTCAATATTAAATTTTATGCAATTTAATTCGGTAGTTTCCTGCAGACTTCATAATAATTCATATTGATTATATACTATTTTTATTTTAATTTCTATAATTTTTTGATTGCCGGACTGGAAACAGACAGGCCGATGGAGTTTGTTTTATTTATTCCATTCCGGTGCTGTACCGGGTTATGAGTACCGGGCACGCCCTTTTCTGCTCAAAAAAACAACTCCCTTCACAGGACTCAGGGTGATTCGCTGTTTCCTAATAAAGGGAGTATACACATCGCCGAAACCGCTAAATGTTAGAACATTCCACTGGCCTCCTGGCAGGAAACATTTCTCTTCCCGCCCGCTTCTTTATTTAGCAGTTATTGATTTTACTGCCATACAGCTTTCATAATGGCTCGATAGTTTTCATCCAGGTAATTGATGATCACATTGAACAGCTGATACACCGCTTCCCCTTCCAGTTTATCGTTGCTCACCGCTAAGCAGGTATCCAGGTTCAGGTTTCCCTGATTGTCAAAGAACAGCTTGAACGGCTTATACATCATGCTCTCCCTGTTTGTCATCTTCAGCAGCGCTGTTTCATTCTCCTCTTTCAGGACTTGTGGCGCGATCTGCACACGGATAACCACAAACACGCTGTCATCAATCACAACCATGGTCGGCAACTGCTGACCCTCCACAGCAATGTTGGAACGGAACACGACGGCATGCTGTTCATTCCCTTCAATTTCTTCCATCTGGAACACGCTGACCTTGCGTTCCTCTAAAAATGTTTTAAACTGTTCTGCTTTACTGTTCATCCGAATCGCCTCCAAATTTTAATATACGACACATCAATTGCATGCAGATACCCTTTACACTGTGTTTTTCTGTAATACAATAATTTCTCCTGCAATTTTTATATTTTGCAGTATTATTTTACTACACATGTCCAATTTAAATCAAATTTTTGTAATGAGGTGGCATCATCTGCGTTTATTTTGTTGCAGGACGTTTTTAACCGGCTGCCGGAAAAATTCCTGCGGCGTTTCAAGATATATACGGACCACATGCAAAAAAGCTCCCGTTTCAAAAACGGGAGCTGAATTTCTGGTGATCCATCCGCGACTCGAACGCGGGACACCCTGATTAAAAGTCAGGTGCTCTGCCAACTGAGCTAATGGACCAAACTGAGCCGCTAATCAGGACGCTGCCTTCATAACGTTACCTTCATAACATGGATAGTATACGTTTTTGAAGGTGTTTTGTCAAGAAATTTTTGACACGCTCTAATGCCTGCCAACCCCTTACGAACTCCGCAGAAGGGTAGTCCGCCGATCCTATTCCGACGGACTAACGTCTATCACTGCCAGTTTTTTCAAAGCTTCTTTATCCGGCTTGCCACGGCTGTTCAGCGGTATCTTGTCCGTCAGCACTATCTTTTTCGGCATCTCCTGCTGCATCAGGATGTTCTTTAACCGCTGGCGCAGTTCCCGTCTGGATATATCCTTTTCGCAGACGACAAATGCCGCCGCCTCCTGACCCCGTTCCGCATCATCATAAGGGATGACCACAGCTTCTGCTACCTGCGGGATGGAACACAGTGCATTTTCAATCTTCGTACAGCTTATCTTGAACCCGCCCTTGTTGATGATATCGCTTTCGCGGCCATTGAATATCAGGTACCCTTCTTCATTAAAATACCCCGTATCATGAAGAGTACAGGGCTGCTCCAGTCCTTCCACATGATATGGCGTATCAATATAGATCAATCCGTCCTCCACCCAGACCCTGACTCCGGGAACCGGTTTTCCCACACTTTCCGGAAACCGGAGCATTTCTTCATAGTCCAGCCAGGTAATATAGTCCAGCTCACTGGCACCATAATACAGAATGATTTCGCTTTCCGGAAAATATTGTTTCAATCTTTCCGCCGTTTGGGACCCCAACAGTTGGGATCCCGCCAGAATCATCTTTACGGAAGAACATTCCTGTGTCAGATAACGGGCCAGTGCTTTTAGTTTGGCCGGAACCAGATACAGCACGCTGGCTTTATGCCGCTGTATCATATCCAGCCACTGCCGACAGCTGAACTGTCCGCTGACCAGCAGCGTGCAACCGGCATACAGAACAGATGCCCAGATGCTGAGGTTTCCCGTAAAACTGAAACTTCCTTCTGCAAAGACTACCGCATCCCCGTCAATCCGGAATTTCCGGTTCTGTTCCGGAATAAACCCGCCCCAACTTTGATAGGTACGGTACATCACTTTGGGAACATCAGAAGAACCGCTGCTCAGCACCCCCATGCAGGCTTCCGGATAAGGTGTCTGTGTATTCGATCCCGTCGTTTGCGTCAGCTGCCATCCCCGTTCTGTCTCTGTCAGGATAAAGCCGATGCCGTTCTTTTTCACCAGCTCTTTTTCCGCCGCTTCAGGCAGGTCAAAGTGCCCGATGATTGGAATCTGACCGGCTTCCATGACGGCCAGGAAGGCCATCAACTGATGGTAAAGGTCTTTCGTCCGGATCAGTACGGTGGTTTTCCCCTGTTTCGGAAACCGGGATTTCCATGCGGTTGTAATAAATCCACTGACATCTTCACAGGCCTTCCTGTATGTAATCTGCCTGTCGTGCAGAATGATATAAGGCGTGTCTGGTTTTTCGCGCGCCTGTTTTTGCAGCAGTGTTACGTAATTCATGTATGCTCCAAAATCCTTTTGTATAATTGACTGTTCCATAAAATTTTTACTTACTGACGGAGCGTATTTCCCTCCACTAAACCGTGATTTTACGTCAGTCCCGTAAATTTTTTATCAGCAACGCCGTTCCCAGCCCTCCGGCCCCGGCAATGCTCAGCAGACCCAGCCTTCCATGTGTCTGTTTCAGTTCCTGCCAAAGGTGCAGAAGCAGAATCGCGCCTGATGCGCCGTAAGGATGTCCGTAGGCCAGCGCTCCACCCCACGGACAATACCGCTCTGTCAGATCCGGATACTTGCGGGCGAACAATGCGCTGATTACCGCGAAGGCTTCGTTGTATTCAAATACATCAATCTGTTCCGGCCGTAATCCGCAGCGTTGCAACAGTCTGTCCCCCGTCTCCACGGCGCCCTCCGGACTGTACTGCGGATCCACGCCCCACTGGAATCCTGCCAAAAGCTCTGCTTCCGGTAACAGTCCGAACCGTTCCGCCGCCTTTTGGGAAATCAGAACCGCAAAAGCCGCTCCATCGTTAGTCAGGCATGCGTTGGCTGCCGTAAGCAATGGCTGCTTCCCGCTTTCTTCCAAAAGCGCCTCCACTTCCCTTTCGGTAAACAATTTCGGCATCCGCGCTGCCAGCCGTGCATTCATACGGTCGCGAATCCCTTCATCCGCCGTGACGCCGAACACGGAAACGGTGACTTCCTTCAGACGCTCCTCTTCTCTTGCTTTTTTTGCCAGAATGTGGCTTCGCACGGCAAAAGCGTCCAGATCCTCCCGGGAAAAGCCATACTTTTGACAGGTTCGCTCCGCCCCTTCCAGCATAGCCCGGGCACTGGTGCTGTCCGGAGAAAACTGGGCAACCGTAAATCCTTCTGCCGTATACCGGGGATCCTCCTTTGCATAGACACGCACCGGCTGCATGGAAGTGGATTCAAATCCCCCGGCGATCAAAATATCCGCCATACCGCTGCCGATCTTTTCCATTGCCAGTTCTATGGAAGCTGCCGCGGATGCGCACTGCATGTCAACCGTCAGCGCAGGAATGTGGACGGGAATCCCCGCCTTCAATGCCGCCAGCCGGGTTATATTTCCTCCGGTGCCTACCGCGTTGCCGCAGAACAATCCGTCCGCCTGCCTTGCGCAGGGATATTTTTCCATTATTTTTTTCAGCACCGCAGCTGCCAGTTCCTCTGCCGGAATGGTTTTAAACCGGCCACCCGTCAGTCCGATGTAACTGCGCAGCCCGCCCAGCAAGTAAACTCTGTCCATGATCTCCCGCCTCACCTCTCCTGCCGGAAAAGCTTTATGACCAGCTTCATCCTGTTTAGGGAAACGCTGATTAATTCGTCTCCACGATGACCGTCGCTTTTTGTGACTGATTGCGTCAATGTCTCTCAACGCGGCTACGGCTGCGCCTTCGGGCTATTTTCTTGTTAGTCGCAAAAAGCCCTCGGTCATCGCACAAGCTCATTTAATCAGCGTCTCCTTAGATAATTATGATGCAGATTTTTATTTTCCGCAACCGCATTCTTTGCCTCAGATATAAAAAAGCCCGGCCTGATCCATCAGACCGGGAAGTTCAGACAGCTTTCGCTATCAGCCGTTACTTTTTAAGAAAGGCGTTTACCCGGGTTGCCAGAAATGCCCCCGCAAAAACCTTGACGATATCACCAAAAATAAAGGGGAACACCGCCGCCACCAGGGTGGCCCACACGCTCATATGGGCAACCAGATACATGGAGATGCATCCGCCGATGTAAATAACAGGCATGCCAACCGCAATGCCCAGAATAACCATCTTTTTAAAGCTGTTGGATCCGTTCAGCAGCTTGCTCATCAGCCAGACCGCTACAAGGAAGGATACATAAAAGCCTCCGGTCGGCCCCACCAGGCGTCCCAGTCCTGCTGCTCCTCCCGGAAACACCGGCATCCCCGCCGCACCGATCAGCAGCCAGGCCAAAATCACAAGGAACGCATCATTTGGCTTCAAAATAAAGGCCGTCATGTTCACGATAATAGTAGCTGCCGTCACCATGGCCGGAGTAAAAGGAAGCGGAAAAGAAATATAAGCGGAAATCGCCATCAGCGCAACGCATAATGCCATCTTGGTCAGCTTGCGCGTCTTGTCTGCAGAAGTTTCGTGGTGTACTGTTGCTGTAGTTTGTGCCATCGTCATCATCTCCGAAAAATTTACGGTATCGCCGGAACGGTCTTCTGTTACCCATTTTCGCCAATCGGTTAACCGTGTTTTTTATTATAAATAATTTTTTATTCATTGTCAACCTGTTTTCTCGCACAGTTAACTTTTCCCATAACAGATATACCTCTATACGGCCGGTAATTTATCGTATGTATCCGAATTATTTTCCGGTGCTTCTTTCAAAACAGCTTATGGAGAATATTTGACAACGACCCTGAGCCCCGGTACAACGATAATAGTTTTCAATTTTGTCACGATTTCAGAATTATCTGTAACATTTATTACAGAAGATCCTATTGTATTTTCAGAAAATTTGTGCTATATTATAATTGAAAAAAGGGAGTACCAAAGAAAGCCCCTGACAGGGGATGTTCCGGACAGGAAATGAGGATACTTCGGAAGCAGAAAAGAAAGGAGTGGTTCCCCCGAAAACAATATGAGCAGTATAGGAAAAACAAGTAGGGAGTGTTTCCAATGCAGAGGTTAAGTGATTTCGAATGTTAAAAGCCCGTGTTATCGCCGATACGATGCACGGGCCTTTAACTTTTTTACTTTTCTTTACTTTTTGGTCTGTTGGGTTCTTTAAAGAAACCCTGGATAATAGGTTATACGATTGCCGGCCGGTTCAGTCCTTCCCGTTATCTGCTATCTGCCGCATCAGGACCGCCGCAATATCCTTGCTGTACTGATAGGCTTCAGCAGACGCCGCCGGGTGGACTGTCAGCAACGGAACTTCCTGCTCATAGAGAGAACCGTGCGTCCGGCTTTTATCCGTAACCAGCGTCGTTGCACCGTCCAATTCACCAAAAGCGCAGTCCGGCGCCGTAAAGATCACATAATCACCGATACCGTTCGGCGGCAGATGCATCTTCTCAGCAGCCTCTTCTTTATCCATCACCGCTTCAATTTCCCTGCGGGAACGGATTAATTCCATTAGGGACTCTTTTTCATCCCGGTCTTTCAGGAACAGGTACAGGATACCGCCTTCCTGATACACGTGGTTTTCCTTATACCGGTCCTTCAGCGGGGCCAGGCAGAAAATATGAAGGCCCGCTTCATCCACAAGCTGCTGGAAATCCAGCAGATGGTGTTTCTGATTCATGCCATGATCTGCAGTAATGTAGATCTGCCGTTCCGGATCCGCTGCATGGACAGCTGCCACCACCTCATCAATCTGCCGGATTTGAAGCTGTGCCTCCGGCGCCTCCGGTCCGTAGTGGTGAAATCCGAAATCATTGGTCGTGCAGTATACTAACGCCGGATCCTCCTTCCGTATACAGGTCAAAGCCGCATCGACAATCCATCGGGAACTTTCCAGGCTGTCAATGGCCGGCGGCATGGACAATCCCAGCCGTTCCAGTATTCCCCGGTCCGGTGTCTGGGCGCTGATACCTGTATCGGCATCCTGTCCATATACCCCAAGCAGCTTTCCCTTCACAGTCAGAAATGCCGTTTTGTATCCGTAGCGCCGGTAAACCTGCAACAGCGTTTCCGCTTTCATAAAGCCCTTTTCTTCAATGAAACCCTCTTCCCCGGTTTCCGGATTATAGTAGTAATTCCCGACCATGCCGGTTACAGAGGGAAACTGCCCGGACAGGATCGAGGCGTGGTTTACGTTGGTAACTGTGGGAACCACCGCTTTCACGGTTTTGGCAAAACCATATCTGTCAGCCAGCCGATAGATTCCGGGCGCCAGTTCCGGTGTGATATATTCGGGGGCACATCCATCAATGACCAGGATCATAACTTTTTCCATATCCGTCCTCCGTCGCTGTCCTGTCTGTAACCTTAAGGAAACGCTGATTAATTCGGCTGCACGCTGACCTGTGCTTTTTGTGACTGACTGCGTCAATGTTCCTCAACGCAGCTACGGCTGCGCCTTCGGGATATTTCCTTGTCAGTCGCAAAAAGCCCTCGCTCATCGCACAAACTCATTTAATCAGCATCTCCTTAACAAAAGAAAAAACCGGAAAACATGCACAGCCTTTTCTTGTTCATAAAGCCGCGATCACTAATGCATCGCCTTGTTAAACTGCTTCATATACAAATGCTCCGCCGCGATCTCCTGCAGCAGGTGCCGCCCACTCCAGGACCGGTTGGACGGAGTCAGCATCGCTTTCATCCCGATGGACTTCAACTTTCCCCGTTTCACTACGGCCAGAAAACGGTTCAGCATATGCATGTCGAACCCGCACAGAAATACCATCTCTTCCCGGGATGCCTGCCGCAGCATCTGCCCTGCGGCCTTTTTCACAACTTCCGGATCTTCCCCGGTTTTTCCGGCAGCTTCTTTCAATGCCTCCGAAAGTTCGTCTTCCCTGTTTTCCGGCGGATTCACAGCCTCCCGGGGACAATCCTTTATCCCTGCCAGAAAGCCTACCGCGTCATCAAACTGTTCAGGCGCCACCTCTTTGCAGTTCACCTTCAGGACCGCGCAGGCCTGTCGCAGCATCTGAAGCCGTTCCGGACTGAAATTGTAAGCCAACACAACCTTATTCATCTTTTGCTCCGCGCTTTTTTAAAAAAGCCCCGACAGCACTGCCGGGGCTTTACTATTTTCCAAATTCATCCTGCCCGGCTCTGTACAGTCCTCGAAGATACTCTCTCCGAAAATCCAGGAGTCCGGTTCAGATGTTTTCCTGTATTATTTTTACAGTATATCCTTCAGGACGATCGTCTGTTCCCGGTTGGGCCCTACAGACACGATGCCCAGCTCTACGCCGGCCACTTCCGTCAGACGGGTCAGGTACTTCTTCGCGCTCTCCGGCAGTTCTTCATATTTCCGGCATTTCGTGGTATCGCACATCCAGCCGTTGAAGTCTTCATATATCGGCTCCACCCGGCTCAGCGTTTTCAGGCTGGCAGGAATCTGTTTGATTTCCACGCCGTCGATCTTATAACCCACGCACATCCTGATCTTTTTCATCTGATCCAGTACATCCAGACGGGTCACCGCAATGTAATCAAGGCTGTTCAGCCGGGCAGAATACCGCAGCATGAACGCATCCAGCCAGCCACAACGGCGGGGGCGTCCCGTTACGGTTCCGTATTCATGACCGGTTTCCCGGATCTGATTGCCCGGGCCGTCCGTATCCAGCAGTTCCGTCACGAAGGGACCGGCACCTACCCGGGTGGTATATGCCTTCACCACCCCTATCACATGGTCGATGAAGCGGGGACCGATGCCGCTTCCCACACAGGCATTGCCCGCCGTGGGATTGGAACTGGTTACATACGGATAGGTTCCGTGGTCGATATCCAGGAATGTAGCCTGGGCTCCTTCAAACAGGACATTCTTGTCTTTTGCAAAAAGTTCGTCCAGAATTACGCCTGTATCCGTCACATAGGGGCGCAGTTCGTCAGCATAAGCCAGATATTCCTGCAGCATCACATCATAGTCAAAAGGATCCGCCCCGTAAATTTTTGTCAGTATCTCATTCTTGGCGGCCAGATTGATTTTCAGTTTCTCCGCAAACACTTCCGGATCTACCAGGTCACAGACACGGATACCGACACGGGCGACTTTATCCATATAACAGGGTCCGATGCCTCCCTTGGTGGTACCGATCTTCGCCGCGCCCAGCGCCTCTTCCTGCAGCACGTCCAGCTTCTGGTGATAGGGCATGACCACATGGGCCCTGTCGCTGATGGCGATACGGCTGATATCTACACCCTTGTCATGCATCTCTTTAATTTCCTTAAGCACCACGCCCGGGTTGATCACCACGCCGTTACCCAACACACAGATCTTTCCGTGGTACAGGATGCCGGAGGGCAGCAGCCGCAGCTTGTAGGGTACGTCATCTACCACCACGGTATGCCCCGCATTGGAACCACCGCTATAACGCACAACCGCGTCAGCCTTCTGTGCCAGATAATCTACGATCTTCCCTTTTCCTTCGTCGCCCCACTGGGCGCCGATCACTACAACTGATGACATTTTTTCCATCTCCCCCAAAATAAAACAATACTGTCACTATATTTACCGGCCTGTGCCGCCCTATAAAGAAAATCTTTCCCCCACGGGACGCACCGCCCGTTCATATTCTCATAAAACCGGCAGAACCTTCTGCAGTCCCGCCCGGAATACCGCGCAGTTTCTGCAGAAAATGTGTTTCTTACAGTCCGAACCGGGCAAAGATTTTATCTACGTGCACCAGCATGGGCCTGTAATCGAAGCAGGCTTTGATCTCTTCCGGTGTCAGATACTTCCGCACGTCCTCATCCTTGCAGAGGTTTTCATAGAAATCCTCACCCTGCAGCCAGCGTTTCATGGCATTGCGCTGCACCCAGCGGTAGGCTGTGTCACGGAAAGCCCCCTTGGAAACCAGTGCCAGCAGCACCCGGGGGCTGTAGATCAGTCCGCCGGTCATGTTCAGGTCTTCCAGCATCTTTTCCGGATACACCAGCAGCCGGTCAATCAGGTTGATGGTCTCGTTCAGGATATAATCCAGGGCAATAGTGGCATCCGGCAGCATCACCCGTTCCACGGAGGAATGGGAAATGTCCCGTTCATGCCACAAAGGGATGTCTTCAAAGGCCGGCAGCACATAACCCTGCACCAGGCGCGCCATACCGCAGATGCGTTCGCTGCGCACCGGATTCCGTTTGTGGGGCATGGCAGAGGATCCTTTCTGTTTCGGGCTGAAATATTCCTCCGCTTCCCGCACTTCGGTCCGCTGCAGGTGCCGTACCTCCAACGCCATCTGGGACAGTGTTCCGGCGATGACACCCAGAATCGCGATGTATTCCGCATGATGATCCCGCTGTACCACCTGGGTAGCAACGCTTTCCACCTTCAGACCCAGCTTTTTGCATACATATTCTTCCACATAGGGATCAATATCCGCATACGTCCCTACGGCGCCGGACAGTTTGCCTACGCACATGTTCTCCGCAGCCCGTTTCATGCGCTCGATGTTGCGCAGTGTCTGGCTGTACCAGAGCAGCAGCTTCAGGCCGAACGTGGTCGGCTCCGCATGGACGCCGTGGGTACGGCCGATGGTGGGCACATATTTGAATTCCACGGCACGGCGCTTCAGCACTTCCGCCAGCTTTTCCAGATCCTTCAGGATGATCTCCGAAGCCTGCTTCACCTGCACGTTCAGGCCGGTATCCTTTACATCGGTAGATGTCAGGCCCATGTGGATGTATTTTGCCTCGTCCCCCACATATTCCGCCACCGCGGACAGGAACGCGATAATGTCATGATTGATCTCCCTGTCGATCTCATGGATGCGGTCCACATCAAAATTGGCTTTGGCCTTGATGACCTCCACTGCTTCTTTGGGAATCCGCCCCAGCTCCGCATTGGCCTCACAAGCCGCAATCTCCACATCCAGCATCGTCTGCCATTCATTACGCTCATTCCAGATTTTCTCCATCTCCGGACGCGTATATCTTGGAATCATATTTTAGTCCCCCTTCTGCTTCCCCGGCAGCAATATAGTATTTCAAATCGTATAGAACCACAGACTGATCAGCATCCTTTTATTTTCCGCCGTCCTCAGGGCGACGGCTGATGCCGACAAATTTCGTGCATTCATTCCTGAAGAACAAATTGATCCGTCCGACAGGACCGTTGCGGTGCTTGGCCACGATCAACTCCGTAATATGGTCCGGCGCCTCATCCGCGCCTTTATAATAATCCCCCCGGTACAGGAACATGACGATATCCGCGTCCTGCTCCAGGGATCCGGATTCACGCAGATCGGACAGCATTGGTTTCTTAATTTGCCGTGCTTCCACGCTGCGGCTTAACTGGGACAACGCGAGCACCGGCACATCCAGTTCGCGGGCCAGGGCCTTCAGGCCGCGGGAAATCTCGGAAACCTCCTGCTGCCGGTTGTCCTGGCTGTTCCGCCCCACCGTTCCCTGCATCAGCTGCAGATAGTCGACGACGATCAGGTCCAGCCCGCCCTTCGATCGAAGTCTGCGCGCTTTGGAACGCATTTCCATGATGGAAAGGCCCGGCGTGTCATCAATGAACAACTCGGATTCCCCGAGGCGGTCCGCCGCCCTCCACAGGCGATCCCACATTTCCTGGCTGTTCCGGTCCTTATCGCTTCCGCCGGCACGCAGCATCTGGGCATCCACATCCGCCTCCGAACAGAGCAGCCTCTGTACAAGCTGTTCCCGGCTCATTTCCAGGCTGAAAAAGGCCACTCTCTTCTTAGGCTGCCCCTTTTTCGCACCCCGAATCGCCACGTTTTGGGCTATATTCAGGGCCAGCGCCGTCTTTCCCATGGAAGGACGCGCCGCCAGTATGATAAAATCGGAAGGATGCAGCCCTGCCGTCAGCCTGTCCAGATCGTTGAACCCGGTAGCCACACCGGTAATCGGGTCCTGGCTTTCCAGCATTTCGGAGATGTGCGCAACCGTATTACCGACCAAGTCAGAGACAGGCACAAAATCCGTCCCGCCTTTCCGGTTGGAAATACGCAGGATCGTCTTTTCTGCCTGATCCAGGATATCCCGTACATCTTCCGACCCTTCGTAGCCCATGGAGGCAATGTACGTTCCGCCTTCCACCAGCTGCCGCAGCAGCGCTTTTTCCTCTACAATTTTGGCGTGGTACCGGACATTGGCTGCCGTAGGAACCACATTAGCCAGCAGCGTGACATAGGATACCCCGCCAACAGCTTCCAGCTTGTTTTCTTTCTTCAGTTCATCTACCACCGTGATCATATCGACGGCTTTGTCATCCGAGCGAAGCGTCACTATCGCATTGAAGATGACCCTGTGGGCCTCCCGGTAAAAATCTTCCGGCACAAGCTCTTCCGTGATCAGATCCACAGCATTTTTATCGATCAGCATCGCGCCGATCACTGATTGTTCCGCCTCTATATTTTGCGGAGGCACTCGGTCCTGCATCGTTAACCCCTGCTTTTCCCCTTACCGGGTTTTGTCCGTAATATATCGACTTTCATTTATATCAGTCCGCGTCGCTCTCCACAACGACATTGAACCGGGCGGAAATCTCCGGATGCAGCTTAGCTACAGCGGTATAGGTTCCAGGCTGCTTCACAGTCTGGTTCAGCTCGATCTTCCGGCGGTCCACTTCCAGACCGGTCTGTTTAATCAGGGCTTCCGCCACATCCTTGGAAGTGATGGCGCCGAACAGCTTTCCGTTGGCCCCCACCTTCAGTTTCAGCTTTACCGTAACCTTTTCCACCTGGGATGCCAGCATCACGGCTTCATCCTTGCGACGGGCGGCCCTGTGTTCTGCTACTTTTTTATCCTGAATGGCCTGATTCATATTGGCCGTTGTCGCTTCCTTTGCCAGCTTGCGGGGAATCAGGTAATTGCGGCCATATCCTTCCGCCGTTTCTACGATATCCCCTTTTTTTCCTAAATTTTTTACATCACTCAGCAATATTACTTTCATTTTTTTCTTTCTCCTGTGCTTCGATAAATTGTTTTTTCGTTAATTCGATGATCTGCCGTTTTACCTCATCCGGATCTGCTTTCGGGATCTGCACGCCCGCCACCGTCTGATGGCCGCCGCCGCCCAACTCTTCCATGATGATCTGCACGTTGATGCTTCCGTCGCTGCGGGCGCTGACATTGACGCTCCCATCCTTGCACGCGGAAATCACCACGCCCACGGATATGTCAGTCACATTGATCAGCGCGTCAGCAGTCTGCGCCGCCAGTATGGTGGTCTCGCTGGAATTTTCAACATTGCGGTTGATCGTGATGGCCAAATGGGGCAACGGTGTCTCGGCGCGCGCGATCAACTCGTACCGCTCCCGGAAGGACTCCATATCGTCCTTGAACAGCTGCCGTACCAGGATGGGATCTGCACCGGAGGAACGGAGCAGTGCCGCCGCTTCAAAGGTCCGGGCTCCCGTCTGCACATTAAAGTTCTTGGTATCCACCACGAGACCGCTGTAAAGAGCGGTCGCTTCCCCTCTGGTAAATTCCAGCTTGTCATTAAAATATCCTGTCAGCTCCGTAACCAGCTCGCTGGCAGAGGAAGAGGACGGCTCCATGTATTTCAGGATCGTGCTTTTTATCAGATCCTCGGCCCTCCGGTGATGGTCGATGATGATCCGTTTCTGGGGAATCGCATCCAAAACCTTCTGACTGGCGGAAAGAACCGCCCTGTGATGGTCTACCAGCATCAGGAGGCTGCGGGGCGTTATTTCAGGCATTGCATCCTCCTCATGGATGAAAAGACCTTCATAATATTTATCTTCTTCCGGTATATTCAGTTCCCTGTTGAACAGGTATTTTTTCAGTTTTTGCAGCGAAGTGCTCCTCTCGCTTACAACAATAAAGGTAGGCTTGTGCAGGGACAGGGCCAGCTTGGCCACGCCCACCGCACTGCCAAGGGAGTCATAGTCTTCATTGGCATGGCCCATGACGAAGACCTTGTCCGCGTCTTCCATCTGTTCCCGGATAGTATGGGCCACGATACGGGCCCGTACCCGCGTACTTTTGGCGCTGACCGCACTGGTTCCGCCAAAGTACTGCATCTGTTTTCCGGATTCCAGGACCACCTGGTCACCGCCGCGGCCCAAGGCCAGATCCAGTGCCTTGGCTGCGTGCATGCTGACTTCCTGGAGCGTGTCCCCGTCCAGGGAAATGCCGATGCTGAGGGTGGGTGGCAGCTTATTTTCCAGCTTTACCTCACGCACCTTATCCAGTACAGAAAACTTGCCATTGATTGCTTTCTGCAAGTTTTTATACGAAAATCCCACAAGCATGGTGTCCTTATTAGAACGGACGATAAACCCTTGCAGGGATTCCACCCATTTGTTTATGATCTCTCCGATTTCGCCGTTCAGGTTAGAACTGGCGCTTTCCGTCAGCCCTTTTACCACGTCCTCGTAATTGTCAAAGCGGACAAAGGCCAGGCACAGCCTTTCGTCCTCAAAACGCCGTTTCAACAGTTCCCAGTCCGTCACATCTGTCAGGTAGAGCATCAGACTGCTGTTGGAGCCTTCCGTTATTTCATCGGTTCTGTCCGGGGCATGCACGCTAAAATAGTGCATCCGGTAATACCGGTCCCGAATTTTTAGAACCTTGACATCATCCTTGACACACATCGTTTCAAAGGAGTTCTCCGGAAGGGGCAGCAGTTCCTCCAGTTTTTTCCCTTCCAGCGATTTCTGGCCTGTCAATTCCTGGAAAATCTCATTCTTCCACTGCAGTTTCCCATCGCTCGAAAAGACCGCCATCCCAATATCCAGGTTCTTTGTGGAAAAATGCATAGTGCGTTCGATGTTGCGGATAATATAATCCAAATATCCTGTCAGCATCAGTTTCTTGTTACTTTGAGTCCGGCGGGCGTAAAAGATCACCCCGATAACCAGGACCACAGCCCCGGGAATAAAATACGGCTGCATCATGCAGACCAGTGCCGCCAGCAGAATGATCAGAACGACATAGATTATAACCTCTCTCCAGCCGGAAAACCGGTTTCTGTTTTCATACATATGAATCACCCCAACTTACAGAATTACTGACCGGCCCGTCTTTCCGCATATCTTTTTTCCCTAAGTTTGCGGGCATCGAACAGGATGTCATATCCCCCCACATAAGTCATGACCAGCCCTACAAGGGATATGAACATAGACACGAAAATAAGGACTTTGATCCACCAAATAGGTTTATTGTGCTTCCTGATATACCAGTATGTAAAAACCAATCCCTGCACCATCAGCAGCATGCTGCAGATCGCCCAGACATTGGCGGCAACGGTATAGGCGATATGCGTCCTGTCACTCTGGAAATACTGGATCACAAACAGCGCGAGCACATAGACTATGGCAACGGCCGGAGGGAAGGACCACTCTTCCACCGGAGGAAATTCCGGGAACGTCTCCCCGGTCCTGGCAAGGATCTTCCGGGCCGCCCAGTAATTGATCATCACCAGGATCGGCGCCATCAGTATCATAGCCCCCGGCAGGATGATCTTGATCATGGAGACCATCTCTGTCATCTGGGACATAAAAGCCTTAGCCTGTTCCGCGGTCATGCCACCCGTATTAAAGGAAGACGCAATCTGGGGGATTGCATCGTCCAAAGACTGGAACATCATATCCACCGGATGGATCCCCATCACATACAGGGCCAGCAGCATATTGATGCCAATACTTACAAGAGCGCCGATGGATGCATACAGCAGCAACTTTTTAGCCGGCAGATGGCGGTGCATGCACTCCCCCAGCACAATTCCCATAACACCGTACACACCAATATAAAACAGGGCGTGAACGGGATTGACCGTCATGGCCACCAGCACAGTGGAAACAACGGCGGCCATGATGCTCCACCGCATCCCGTTGCGCATGCCGCAGACGACCAGCGGCAAGGGCATGATCAAGTTCAATACGATCCCCATAAAGGGAACGTAAGCAAACAACAGATTAAAAACAATGGCTATTGCCGCGCAGATCGCGCCTTCCACCATAGCCGAGGTTCTTCTACGATAGGTTAATGCCACAGGTTCCTCCTGCGGGAACAGTTTCCCGCATGTAAATCTTCAGACGATCACAGACGATTGGCCGAAAGATAAAAAATAATTAAAACGTAAAAGTATTAATACGATTATACGAAAATGATCAAAACGCAAACCGTCATACGGCTCAAAGCACCCTGAACCATTACTTATTTTACACCAAATAATGAATTTTGGCAAAAGCGGACAGGCGTCTTCGTTTTCCCGAAAATACAGCCGGCTTTCTTCCTAAACTCCGGCGGTGTACCCACGGGGACGCTATACGCGAAAATCTGTCACCCAACAGGCCGCGGATCAGCCGCAACTCCATAAACGGCTTTAGGGAAACGCTGATTAATTCGTTTAGAAAAAAAGCTGAAACCAGACAAACCGATGAATGGTTTCAGCATCTTGCATATATCGCCTTTCCGGGATTTTCTTTTTTATATTTATATAACTGTGCCGGCCCATTCGTTCCCACGGTATCTTTTCGCAGATCGCACATCGCAGGATCGTCCCGTCGCGTCACAGCATTACATTTGCTTTAACCTTCAGTCCCTCTTCAATTACACTCAGATTGGTAAGATGGATCACGTCCAGCACGGACTTTTTCAGGAAACGGGTTTTACCGATCTTGCTTTGCTGCAGTGTTTTTGTAAAATCCAGCCCGATCACGCCGTTCTCATACGCCACTTCCACATCTTTATTTTCAATCGTGACGTTGTCAAAAACCATGTCCACAATAGCAATGATCAGCTTGTCGCCTATGGTATTCACCACCAGCGAGGCAAAATCATTGTTGAAAATATCGAAGCCCTCCACCTTAATATGGGCCACTCCTTCTTCCTGTTCCACGAAAAAGTCCAGGATAGAAAGTTTCAGCTCAAGCGTTCCATACGTGTTATGCTGCAGATTCACCCGCAGAAAATCCGGTGCCAGGTACCCGAGATCCAGCAACGCGAA
The DNA here is from genome assembly GCA_905235335.1 of uncultured Succiniclasticum sp. Taxonomy (GTDB): domain Bacteria; phylum Bacillota; class Negativicutes; order Acidaminococcales; family Acidaminococcaceae; genus Succiniclasticum. The sequence goes on along the minus strand of CAJOKZ010000026.1, from coordinate 3,487 downwards.
ATCACTGCCTGCCAGGGCCTGCGTCATATATGACTTGATCTCGCTGTAGGGGATCACCAGCTCGCCCCGGGACAGCTGCTGCCAGTTCTGGGCAGAGACCCAGCGATCGGTCTTGCTCTTCAGCGGATTGATGATACGGTCATTAAAGTCCCTGATCTTTTGGGATATAGTAGTTTCCGCCCTGTCCGCCGTTGTTTTGACCTCGGCAAAAACGTCTTCCCCTTTGACATTTTTCATTTTTTCCTTCAGTGCAGCCAGGTCAAACTTTTTGCTTTCATCCCCCAACGGTTCGTCCTTGCAGTCCATGTTCCTGAAGGTGTCCGCATTTTCCGCGCCTTCCTTCCGGGCTTTTTCAAACACTTCCCGGAAACTGGCCACATCTTCCGGCCTGCCTGCTTTCAGCCAGGCATTGGCAGCCTTGCCCACACCATAAGTGATGGACACGGCCAAAGGGATCTGGATGGCCGGGATCGGCAACAGGGTAAACACGGATTGTCCCACAAAGGTTGCGCCCAGGGATCCCAGCAGCCCCAACGCAGTGCCTTCAGAAATTTTTACGCCCCGCAGGTCTGCCAGACGGGTAATCATGTACACTTCGTTGGCAATCAGCGCCATGGTTCCCAGGACCGGCGCCACCACCAGTACGCTGGCACGGGCCGCGCCCCAGCGGCACAGCTTTTCCGCTTCCCATTCCGTATCAATATCTACCAGCGGTTCGATCCCCGGTTTTCCGGCAGTTTCTTCTCCTGCCTCTTCTTTTGCACCGGCTGCGGCAGCAGCCTCGGTCTCCTCTTTTTCAGCTTCTGCGCCGGCATCCGTCGCTTCCCGTACAGGCTCTGATTCCGCACCAGCCTCTTCCGTCCCGGCGGCTTCTGCTGCCTGCTCTGTTAAATCATCTTTCCGGATCACTTCTTCCGCCGTATTTTCGCCAGTCATCTTTTCTTCCATTTCCGCTTCTCCTCCGATGGACCCTTCCCTTTGCTCCGACGAAACCTTTATCTTACCTCTTCTTCCGTCCTCTGACGGTAACCCCACAGGATTCCCGATCGTTCCGCCTGCGGCCTGCCGGAATATTTTACAAAAAGCTCCGTCAATATCCCCCGGCATCGGCCGGCCTCAAATGCCCGGTGGTTCCTGCAAAAAAATCAATTTGAAAATATTTTACCTAATATATTATATCCTTTATGCTATAATAAAAAATGAAATCTTTATGAACAATCAAGGCAGGAAGTAAAAATGACCGGACGATTCGCTCCTTCCCCCAGCGGCAGGATGCACCTGGGAAACATCTATACCGCACTGGCGGCCTGGCTCTGCGCTAAACAAAGCGGAGGCGATTTTTTTCTGCGCATCGAGGATCTTGATCCCATGCGCTGCCCCCGCAGCTTTGCGGACCTGATCCTCTCTGACCTGGAGTGGCTGGGGATCACCTGGGATAACCCGGAAGTTCCCTACCAAAGCGACCGTACGGAAATCTACGAACAGTATTATCAAAAATTGTATAAAGAAGGACTGCTGTATCCCTGTTTTTGCAGCCGGGCCCAGCTGCATGTGGCGGACGCGCCCCATGCCTCGGACGGACGCGTGGTTTATACCGGTACCTGCCGCCGTCTTACGGCAGAAGAAATCCGCGAAAAAGAAAAACGAAGAAGTCCGGCGACCCGCTGCATCCTTCCCGACAGGGAGATTTGTTTCACGGACGGACATTTCGGGCTCCAGGTTTTCAATCTTGCCCGGGACTGGGGCGATATCATCATCCGCCGCAGCGACGGCGTATTCGCATACCAGCTGGCCGTGACCATTGACGACGGCCTGATGGGAGTCAGCCAGGTGGTCCGCGGCAGCGACCTGCTAAGCTCCGCCGCACCGCAGATCTATCTGTTCCAGACGTTTGGCTTTCAACCGCCCGAATATTTCCACCTGCCCCTGCTGATCACACAGGAAGGAGCACGGCTGGCAAAACGGGACAAAGCCGCTGACCTGGGTTTTCTCCGGCAGCAACTGGCCGGACCGGAACCCCTGATAGGGTACCTGGCCTGGATCCTGGGACAGATAAACAAACCTGAGCCGATGACCGCCGCCGAACTTCTTCCCCTGTTTGATGACAAAAAAATCCCCGGCCATGACATCGTCATCCCGGGGGATTACTGGGAGAAGCTGTTATAGCCGGGTTATTTTCGTATTACTTCCGCGCTGAACCGCGTCAGCGTTTATCCATCATTCTTTTGCAAAGGGCAGTCAGTCATTCCCTGCATTCGTATACCGCACACCCGTACCGTACCGCAGTTCGGCCGTTGGTTACAGCCGGGCAACGCGCGCATTCCTTTCGTTATGTTCTGCGACCACATCCGCCACGGTTTTGCGGATCGGGATGACAAGCCGCTGTCCGACAGCCAGATGGCTGCCTTTCAGTTTGTTTTCCTTCTGGATGCGCAGGATGACCTCGCGGATGTCTTCGTCCCTGCCGCTCCATTCCGCTGCGATATCCCACAGGGTATCGCCCGTATGTACGGTAATCACCTGCTTTTCATAGATTTCCGGGGATGCGGATACTGTCATATATGTAAAACCGCCGCTTATCATTGCGCCCAGCAAAAATGCAAGCAAAAATTTTTTCATTTTGTCCACCTCTCAAAGAACGTTTGTTTGTTTTATTTATAATAACGCCAAACCGTTCGTTTGTCAATAGTTTTATTTCGAACGTTCGAAATTTTTTCACCAACTTGTTCGCACCAAAGAAATTGCGGTCATAAAAAAGGAGGATCTGCCATGAAGAATTTCCGTCTGCCTGAAAAAAGATACATCGCATCCTTTGACATTGATGCACAGAAAACATTTACCCCCCTGTGTCCTGATGAACTGCCGGTCGCGGAAGGGGATCGGATCGTGCCGGAACTAAACGCCCAGGCAAAACTCTCTTCCCTGCGGGTGGCGTCCCGCGACGCACACTCTCCTTATGCGAAGTGGATCGCCTCTCCGGAACACCCGTCCCTGACACCAATCACCGGATATCCGGATCTTGACCTTTACTGGACAAAACACGCCATCGTCGGAACACCCGGCTTTGATTTCATCGACGGGCTGGATCCGAAGGCCTATGCGTTCCAAAGTCTCAAAGGCATCGAACCGGACAAACATCCCTACGGGGCCTGCTACCATGACCTGGCCGACCGGTACAGCACCGGCGCCATCGAATTTCTCCGCCAGCACGGAATCACTGCCGTGATCTGCGGCGGGCTGGCCACGGATTACTGTGTGCTGAACACGGTGCTGCAGCTAAAAAATGCCGGCTTCGATGTAATATTGAACAAAGCGGCCTGCAGGGGCATCGCGCCGGACACCACAAAAGCCGCCCTGGAAAAAATGGAAGCCGCCGGCGTGATTCTGGCAGAAAACGCGGCAGCCATTGAAAAAATGCGGTAACGATTTTCTTTTGTTCTGCAATCAGGAGAACGAACGATATATCGAAAGAAAGCGCAACGCTGCG
>CAJOKZ010000025.1 GCA_905235335.1 uncultured Succiniclasticum sp. | reverse complement strand
TATTACAACCTCGATGTCATCATCTCTGTCGGCTACCGAGTCAAATCCCAGCGCGGCATTGCGTTCCGCAAATGGGCAAGCGGTGTGTTAAAGCAATATCTGCTGGCCGGTTATGCAATCAATGAAAAACGCATGGCTGCCATGAATAAGGTAATTCAGATACAGTCCGGCATCATTGCCGGGGCAGTCGGCATCAATGCAGAAGACGTGTTGAAAGTAATTCAGGAATATTCCAAAGCGTTGCAATTGCTGGATGATTATGACCACCAGTGCATTACACAGCCGGAAGGAACCGCCTGCACTAATCAGCTTCAATACGAAGAATGCATGGACTTGATTCGGAAAATGGATTTTTCCAAGGATTCTACTATTTTTGGAACCGAAAAGGAGCCTGGCAAGCTGGAAGGAATCCTTTCCGCCATATACCAGAGCGCGTTTGGCCAGGACGTTTACCCGACCCTTGAAGAAAAATCGGCAAATCTTTTGTATTTTATTATCAAGGATCACGCTTTTAACGACGGATGCAAGCGCATCGGCGCGGCTCTTTTCCTGCATTTTCTGAACCGGAACGGCGTGCTTTACCGAAACGGGAAACAAACCCTCAGCGAAAGCACGCTGGCAGCAATCACGTTACTGATTGCAGAATCAGACCCAAAAGAAAAGGGTGTTATGATCCAGATCGTTATGAATTTCCTGCGTTGGGAATGGGAGGAATACGAAAATGAGTAAGGTTTTATATTTTTTACTTTGCTTCCTGATCATGTTCAGTCCGGTTTACGCACAAAAATCTGAACGGATCGACCCAGGTTACGATTTTACCAAGGCAAAAAATATTTGTATGGATTACGCAGCTTCCCCCGAAATAGCAGACGGCGTTCGGGACAGGGAGTCGCAAGAGCTGTTTTTTAAGCAGATGAAGGCAAATGTTGCCGATAAACTTGCAAAACAAAAATATAAAATTGATCCCATTTATAACGCAAAAGAAAATTTTTTGAACAGCGAAGGCGCTGACACAAAAAAGTATGCGAAAGATATTACCGATGAGCAACAGCCTCTGTTCGAAAAATTTATCCAGAATAATTATGATTTGCTGATCAAGTGCATCGTTTCACAATATGATACCGGCAAAAAACAGGTTGAAGCGCATACGTACACAGAATTGGTCCCTGTTACCACAACGGTTTTAGATGCAACCGGGCAGCTTCAAACAATAACAATACAAGAAAAACAGGTCTTCAATATTCCTGCAGGCTATTATCCTGCCGCATTTGTGCAGGTGCGGTTTGATATAATTGATACTAAAACAAATCAAAGCGTATGGACTTTAGATGAGAAACGCGACAAGGTTGATGAAACAGGCGTCTCAAATAGTAAACCCGGAGAGGTGTTTACAGAGGTTGTTGAAGAATTTGCCGCAAGTTTAAAAAAGAATTTAAAAAGCAGAAAACCAGTGGGGAAGTAATCCCGGGAGATGTACGAAATGAAAAAGATCACCGGTATCCTCGTATTGCTGTTTTTAATGGTATGCAGCGTAGCAGCCGCTTCCCATTGAAATCTCGTTCCGTGACGAGCCGGAACTTTTCCATAAACAATATATGCTGCGCTATTAAAACAAAACGCGAACCAAAATAACGGAACTTATCCGCCTACTTATGATGAAGAAAAAGACTGTGAAGGTTGTAAACAGGCTGACAAAATGGAAAAAGACATCATCATTTATTATGACAGCGAATTTATCAAAAAATTTGAAGAATTAAAAATTATGTTGGACGCCGAAGACAAACCAAAGCTGTATGAATTTTTGCTGAAAGAGTTTCATTTCATCTTCAAATTGAACCAATGTTACTGGAAACAGATTGCGGAAAACAATGGCCGGGATTTCCTGGAAGCAGATAAGGAAATACAGCAGGAACTGATGCGTCCGCTTTCCTACAGGCAATACCGGATGATTGAACGGTCTTTTTCGCGGTATCTTGAGGAAGAAGGGTTTGTCCTTTGGTCGATTTGGGATTTTCTCCACGACAATGGGCGAATCTATCAGAAAAAGGCAATGAGTGCTGCGGAAGTGGGCGGCTGTTCCATGATTTTAGAGAATGTGTATTCCTTGCTGGGCCGAACGAAAAGAAACGGATCATGAGAAATCACGGATCAAACGTGATGAAATATAAGGATGTAACAAAGTGTAATATCATTAATCCTATTCAGATGGGAACAGATGCAGTTTCCAGAAAGGCGGCAAGCATGATTATTGAAGGAAATGAAAAAGAACTGGCTGCTATGGAACAGTTCCATAAGGGAAACCGGGAAGAGGGGCAGCGCCTGCAGGAAGAGTTTGCTTCTGCTTTTCGGGAGGAATATAAGGACAAGGATCACTGCCCGTGCAAGAAAATATGCCGGTACCACGGTAATTGCAAAGAATGTGTGGCTATTCACAGGGCGCATCAGGAACATGTCCCGAACTGTATGAGGCCGATGCTCAATGCAAAAATAAAAATTTTATCCGGGCTGACAGAACACACCATTGCAAATGAAATCGAACCCCCGCATGAAAATCTCAGGAAATAGGATTTGGCATAAAAGATGAAAGGCAACACTGCTTATCGCTGTCTCTTAAAAGGAGGTTTTATCGTTGGACGCCGAACGCTGTAACAAAATACGGCAGGCTGTGGTAGAAGCGGGAATTGCCCTGGCGCATTCCAGCATGACCGTCGGCACCTATGGAAACATCAGCTGCCGCATCGACGAAACTCATATCGCGATCACGCCGTCGGGCCGGGATTATGAGCAGCTTGCCCCTGCGGATATTGTGGTGACGGATATGGAAGGAACCGTTTTAGACTGCGGTACCGCACTGGCAAACCGTGATCTCAGTAACAAAACATTTGTCCCTGATCCCATCAACAGTACTGATCCCATCTGCAGCAAAGAGGATGGAAGTTCCCCCGGGATTCCCTTACGTCCTTCTTCCGAATTGCCACTCCATCTGGAAATTTACAAAAGCTTTCCGGAAGCGCAGGCGGTGGTACATACGCACAGCATCTATGCCAGCGCGCTGGCCGTGGCGCACCGGGACCTGCCGCCGGTCATCGAAGACCTGACGCAGATCGTGGGCGGAACGGTGCGGTGTACGGAATACACAATCGCCGGAACAAAGGAGATGGGCAAAAGGGCGGTAGAAGCCATGGAAGGAAGACGGACTGCCGCCTTGCTGGCCAATCACGGCGCGGTATGCTGGGGAAGGAATTTAAAAGAAGCGCTGGCCACCGCGCAGATCCTGGAAAAGGGCGCGCAGATTTATTACATCGCCCGTTCCTTTGGGACGCCTTTCCCCTTAAATGAAAAAACTGTGCGGGTGTTGCGTGATTTTTATCTGAACCATTACAGCAAAAGACAACAAGGAGAAGAAGAACATGAGTAAAATTTTAATCAGAAACGTGGAAATCGTTACCGACGGTCCGGCGTATGAAAAGAAATTTATCGGCATCAAAGGCAACAAAATTTCCTACATCGGCACAGCGAAACCGGAAGGTTATGAAGACGCATACCAGATCGACGGCACGGGTAAGTTAGCGGCCGCCGGCATGGTCAACGCCCATACCCATATCGCCATGTGCCTGCTGCGCAGTTACGCGGACGACATGGCGCTGATGGACTGGCTGCAGAACAAGGTGTGGCCGGCAGAAGCGGGATTGCAGAAAGGCGACTGCTATGTAGGCACGCAGCTTGGCATTTTAGAGATGCTGAAAAGCGGCACCACAGCTTTCGCGGATATGTATTTCTTCATGGACGAGACAGCGCAGGCCGCCAGTGAAGCCGGTATCCGCGCCTGTCTGGCCCGCGGGCTTATGGGCGATAAATACGATAAGGAAGATGAACGGCTGCAGGAAAATGTGCGGCTTTTTAAAGACTGGAACGGCAGGGACGACGGCCTGATCACCGTGATGCTGGGCCCCCACGCCCCTTACACCTGCGGCACGGAATACCTGAAACTTTTAGTGGACACGGCCGGCGAACTGGGCTGCGGACTGCACATGCATCTGGCGGAAACAGAACAGGAAGTCAAAAACTGCGTAAAGAATTTCGGGGCAACCCCCATTAAGTATGCGGACAGCCTTGGTATCCTGGACAGGGGCTGCCTCATCGCCCACGGCGTATGGGTAACGGACGAAGAAATGGAAATCATGGCCGCCAAAAAAGCGAGGGTGGCCCACAATCCCCAAAGCAACCTGAAACTGGCCAGCGGCATCGCGCCGGTAGAAAAAATGCTGGCAAAAGGAATCACAGTGGGGCTTGGCACTGACGGCGCCACCAGCAACAACAACCTGGACATGCTGGAAGAAACACGGCTCACCGCCATACTGCACAAGGCCGTCACTTACGATCCCCTGTGCATTCCGGCGGCAACGGCCTGGGACATGGCCACGTACCAGGGGGCAAAGTGCCTGGGTTATGACAACTTAGGGAAACTCGAAGAGGGCTGGCTGGCGGACATTGTATTGTACGACATGAACAAGCCTTGCTGGTATCCCCGCAACAACCGCATGAGTCTTCTGGTTTACGCTGCCGGTGCCAATGATGCGGACACGGCCATCATCAACGGCAAAGTGGTAATGGAAAAAGGCGAAGTGAAAGCGCTGGACGCGGAAAAAATTTATTACGAAGCAGATACGATCTCCAGACGCCTGACAGTAAAATAATATTGAAAAATATCCTGCGCCCGCATCCTTCTGAAACTAACTTTCCCTGTCCAGTCCAAAACCGTCTTTCGGCACCTTTAAGGCGGAACCGCCACAGCATACGGCAGGCAGTTTTCTTTCCCAAATCGTGCCGGCAAGGGTAAGATGCAGCATATTATTTTGCAAATATTTTACTTTCTGAAATACAGCAAAAGTATTATAATAAAAGTAAAAGAAAGAATACGAAAACAAATACGGAAGAACCGGAAGCAGAAAAATTTAACAACGAGGAAAGGGGATCATGATGGCGAAAATTTTGGAAAAGAAACTGGTATCTCCCGCCGTATACGAATTGGTGATCGAAGCGCCCCTTATCGCGCGCAAATGTAAGCCCGGTCAGTTCGTAATCGTTTTATCGGATCCGGAAAGCGAACGCGTCCCATTCACCATCGCGGATTTTGACCGGGAAAAAGGAACGATCACCATGATCATCCAGGAAGTCGGCAACACATCCCGGCATATCTGCGAGGATTTTGAGGCCGGAGACTCCTGGGACAACATCGTCGGTCCCTTGGGGCAGCCTTCGGAAATGAAAAAATTCGGCACGGTGGTCTGCGTGGGCGGTGGTATCGGCGTTGCCCCCGTATATCCTATCGCCCGTGCATATAAGGAACTGGGAAACAGGGTCATCTCCATCATCGGCGCACGGAATAAAGAACTGGTACTTTGGGAAGACCGCATGCGGGCCGTCAGCGATGAACTGATCGTCTGTACCGATGACGGAAGCTACGGCAGGAAGGGCTTTGTGACCGATCCGCTGAAGGAAATGCTGGAAAAAGGGGAGAAGGTTGATTATGTCATCGCCATCGGCCCTGTCATCATGATGAAAAACGTAGCCCGTACCACGGAACCGTTCCATGTGTTCACGGCCGTCAGCCTGAACACCATCATGGTGGATGGAACCGGAATGTGCGGCGGCTGCCGCGTTCTGGTGGGAGGCGAGAATAAGTTCGCCTGCGTGGACGGACCGGAATTTGACGGCCACAAAGTGGATTTCGCCAACCTGATGGCGCGCCAGACCATGTACAAAAACCAGGAAGCTGTGGAATGGAGCTGCGGAGGTGACTGCAAATGCTTAAAATAAACCGTCATGCGATGCCGGAACAGCCGGCGGATGTGCGCCGCCATAATTTCCAGGAAGTGGCGCTGGGCTATGACGAAGCCACCGCCGTGGAAGAAGCGAAACGCTGCCTCAACTGTCCGAAACCCCGCTGTGTGGAAGGCTGCCCTGTCAACATCTATATCCCGAAATTTGTTCACGCGGTGTCAGAAGGGGATTTTGCCTCCGCAATCAAAATTATAAAAGAAAAGAGCAGCCTGCCTGCCGTCTGCGGCCGGGTATGCCCCCAGGAAAAGCAGTGCGAAAGCCGCTGCGTGCTTGGCATCAAGGGTGAACCGGTGGCCATCGGACGTCTGGAACGTTTTGTGGCCGATTACGCGCGGGAACACGGGCTGGATAAAACTGACGACACAGCCGCCATTGAAAAGAACGGCAAAAAAGTAGCGATCATCGGTTCCGGGCCTTCCGGACTTGCCTGCGCCGGTGTTTTGGCCCAGAAGGGCTATGACGTCACCATCTTCGAGGTCCTGCATGCGGCAGGGGGTGTTTTGATGTATGGCATCCCTCAGTTCCGTCTGCCGAAAGAGATCGTACAGCATGAGATCGACGGATTGAAGCAGATGGGCGTCCATGTGCTGACCAACGCCGTCATCGGCCGCACCTTTACCATCGGTGAACTGATGAAGGAAGAGGGCTTTGAAGCCGTGTATATCGCTACCGGCGCAGGCCTGCCACACTTCATGCGCATCCCCGGGGAAGAATTGAACGGAGTCTATGCAGCCAACGAATTCCTGACCCGGGTGAACCTGATGAAGGCATACACTTTCCCCAAAGCGGCCACACCCGTTTTCACCGGCAAAAAGGTCGCAGTGGTAGGCGGTGGCAATGTGGCCATGGATGCCGCCCGTACAGCCATGCGGTTGGGCGCGGAACATGTGTATATCGTGTACCGCCGCGGCGAAGATGAACTGCCCGCCCGCAAGGAAGAAGTAGGGCACGCAAAGGAAGAGGGCATTGAATTCTGTCTGCTGAATAACCCGGTGCGTGTAGTAGGCAATGAAAAAGGCTGGGTCACCGGCCTGGAATGCGTAAAGATGGAATTAGGCGAAGCGGATGCGTCCGGACGCCGTTCCCCGGTTGCCGTAAAGGACAGCAACCATATCCTGGAGGTTGACGAAGTGGTCATGGCCATCGGCCAGGGTCCCAACCCGCTTATCTCCCAGACCACACCGGAGCTGGCAGTGAATAAGCGCGGCAATATCGTGGCGGATGAAAATGGCGCCACCAGCATGCCGGGCGTATATGCTGGCGGCGATATCGTCACCGGTGCGGCCACCGTAATTTCAGCCATGGGCGCCGGCAAAAAAGCGGCGGCAGCCATTGATGCGTATTTAAGGAACTGCTGATTAATTCATCTGCACAAACTTATTTAACCGGCGATTCCCTCAATAAATAAATTTAATCAAAGGAAGACCCACTATGAAAAAATTCAGAATATTTCTCGTATGCGCCGCCTTGTTATGCCTGATGATGTCTGTAACAGCGTATGCCCAGGACCGGGTCATTGATTATTTTTATCCGGAAGGGCATTCCTCGTATTATACATACAAAGGCACTGACAAGTCCCCGATGGAAAAAATTTCCGTGCAGTTTGAACGCGCCGGGCAGGAGTTCCGTATGGAAGAAGATCCTCCCATCCCCCTCATCGGCGGACTCATCTACAAAAACGGGCTTGTGAAGAACTGTTATTCCCTGGATATATCCGATACGGCGGTCACTGCGAAAGCCTGGTGGACCAGGGATGCAGCCGACATAAACAACACAGGATCCCGCAACCGGCTGCGCTATAACATTGTACTGCTCAGGCTTCCTGACGGCAACGAAACGGTCACTTGGAGCAACACGATTAGCGAAGGGGGAACCGTACAGCAGATCTGGGAGATGAGCGCAAAACGCCTGATGATACCGTTCAATAAAAACGGCATCTGGGTAGCGGCCCAGGCCATAGAGGTGAAGCGCAACGTATTTGACCCGCAGCACAATCCGCTTCCAGGTCAGAGCACAGTAGAATACTGGCAAAAAGGCCTTGGCAAGGTAAAAGTGATAAAGGTACAGTGATCCTTTTAAACTGCAATACCGTTAATGCAAACTGTTTTCGGGCAAGACCCGTTTACTAATTTAGCTTTTTAGCTTTAGTAAATTATTTAGGAGGCTTATTAAAAATGAGAAAAAATCTTTCCGCCGTTATGGCATCCCTGATTATTCTGGGCAGCGCATATCCTGTTTTCGCTGCGCCAAAAAATGTTTACACCGATGCGGATTCCGGCTTTGCCGTAAAAACAGCAAATCCGTCTATTGAATATGCATCCCGCCACAGCTACGGATTCCAGGAGAATGACAGCCGTACAGACAGCTTTAACTCCGTAGTTGCCATTCCGGCCGATGTGGTAGCAAAAAAGACCGGTCTGCCTTTTTCAACAAAAGAGTTCCAGGCTCAGCTGGCTGCGGAAATGAAGAAAAAATCCGCTGTTGAATCGGAATATGCCCTGTTCCGGCCGGAGACCTATCAGTCCGCAAACAAGAAGGCCGACTACGAGACAGCGGAAGATTCCCTGTTTGACATCTTTAGGGAAGAAGACATGGAAAATGGCGTGTTTTCCTATGAAACGAAAACGGTAGGGAAACGGAATTATTATGTCATCTCTCTGCAGTCTCCAGGCGCGTTTGACAAGGAAAAGGATATCGACCGGAACGCGTCTGACGTCAAGCTGTATCTGACCTCGGAAAATGACATCCTTTACGTGGCGGAATCCTATTGCAGCGCAGAAACAGAAGAAGCCAAAAAAGCAGCTGCCGAAGCAGGAAACAAAGATACTTCTTTGAAGGAAACCTATCAGGAAAACGGTATTTCCATGAAAACTGCCGATGATGCCATGAAAAATCCCACGGCCGTGCAGAAAGCGCTTCTGCCGCTGACGGAAGTACCATTGACCGATCCGGGGTTCCAGAAATCCCTGCAGAAAGAGCGGGAAGGGCTGCTGAAAGGACTGTCTTTCTTTAAGCCGGACAAGAAAAAAGCAGCTTTTGAGATGAATGACCCGGTCCTGAAACAAAAGATTGTTTTGCCGAATGACTGGCTCTATCTAAGGGGTACACCGAATCTTAAAGATATGGACGGTGTCAAATTAAATATCGCCTGGGCCGCGCCCCATACGATGCTGAACAAATTCGCCACCGTATGCATGAATTCCAATGTGAAAAGGGATCTGAAACCGGACGAAATTTATGATTTATACGATGAAAGCGTATTCTTTACCAGCTACAGCTATAAAAAGGGCAAAGATAAGAATATTTCAGATCTTATAGATGAAATTTTCAATATTCCCCAGGCCGATATGCAAAAAGCGCTGGATGAAGCAATGCCCTCCCTGCTGAACAACGAAAATTTAAAGAAATATGCCGTGCTCAGCAATACAAAAGCAAATATTTTAAACGACGGCAAGCAGATCCAATTTTCTCTGGCCAGCAACGTAAAAGTAATGGATAAGTATGATTTTATGACCCGCGGTGTACTGCGCGGCACAAAGGATAAAGGCCTTTTCAGCCTGTACGTGGCCAAAGGCGACAAGGCAAAGACCGAAGCCGTCCTGAACATGGCTGACAAGGTCAAACTTCTGCCCGAGAAGTAAACATCGGCCGGATCCCTGAACAAAAAGGAGCAACACGTTACATGAAACAGCTATTTTCCACAGCTTTCGCCGCCTTGCTGCTTATCGGCAGCACAGGCGCGTTTGCTGCGGTAAACACCTACACGGATTTAGATTCCGGATTCAGACTGAAAGCACAGCCTTCCTGGATGGAAATCGGCGGCAAAAATTTTTACGGGATTGCTAACAAGCCGGATAAAAAAGAAGCATCCGTAAATTTAGTATGTGCGTTCACTGCAAAAGAGGTAGAGGAAGAGACCGGTAAAAAGTTCTCTACCGAAGAGTTTATGCGTAAATTCAAGGACTTACAGGTTCTGGAACGCAACGGCATCTCCCCGGATAAGGTGAACTATATCATTTTCATGCCAGACCCGTATGAAATCAAGGAAGACAATAAACTTTCGCTGGTGCCCAAAGAACTCCTCGATAATTCCTCTATCAGCATTTCTACGAACAAGAAAGGAAAAACGCCGTATGTATACCTTCATATCGTAGAAAAAAGCGATAAGGACGACGATGCCCTCAAAAAACTTCGCCGTCCGGTAGATGTACAGCTCGCGCTGACTTCCCAAAACGACATGCTGTATACAGTCGTATCCACATTCCCGCTGCCAAATCTGAAAGCGCAGAAGAAAATAATAGAAGAGGCGACACCTTTTTCCAGAGAAAAAACTCGCAATGAATTTAATGGGGGAAACAAAGAAAAACTCAACAGCTATATCGCCTCGAGAAAAGCATTCCTTAACGGATTATCCTTCTTCCCGCCGCAAAGGGAAGAAGAGTCCTATGGTTTTACCGACGCGCTGTTGGGCGGAAAGATCAGACTTCCCGAAGATTGGGCATACATGCAGGTGAACGACGATACCATCAACGAAAAGATCCCGCTGAAACTTACTTTGGCAACGCCATGGAAAGGCGTGTCCGACATTTTGAACTGCAGGGACGGGGCAGAAAGCGCATTGGACAAAAAGGACATCGGAAAATTAAATTTTCAGAAAATTAACGAAGTCATGTTATTTGCTTCCTCCAAAGCAAAAGATAAAAATGCTTTCGCTGAATTGTTTAATTCTCCCTTGCTGACACAGCTGGCTGTCGACCGAATTATCAAGGAAGGTCTAAAACATCCGTCAGTCAAAAATTTTGTTGATTTTAAAGAATTAAAAGCTACAAGCAATTTCACGGAAAACTACGGAAAAATTTATTTAACCGGAAACGGGTCTGTAAAAAACAGTTGTGAATTTAATCTTGATGCCAATGTAATGTTTACGCCGCAGAATTTCGGTTTGACATGTTACATTGCCAAAGACGATAAAAAAATGGATCCGGAACTGTCAAAAATTTTTGACAGGATTTCATTAAGCAGGCACTGATCCATCAGACCAATTTTTCATCAAAAAACGGCACAAAAAATTGGTGCCGTTTTTTTGATTTTAAAACCGACCTCGTAAAACGCCCGTAGAGCGATTTTTAGGCCATGGCACGATAAATGAGTCGCGAAAGAGGGAAATGGGCCTCAAAACGGAAATACGGGCGTTTTAAAAGGAAACAGCAAAAATACAAGAAAATAAGGCTCTAAAAAACATCCATGATATGCAGCAAAACCGGACTGCAAAACTTTTTCCGGATGCCGGGTTAAAAAACCGGCTTTTCCAATATTAAGATTTTACATAATATATATTATCGGACGTAAAATAATTTTCCGTGATTTATACCGTTTTCTTTACTGTTATGCCAACAATGGAAAGAACATTTAATATCAAACGCCAATGAACAAACGTTTGACACTTCCCTTTTCATCTGCTATAATATTTTTAAATAACTTAATATAATTACTTGACTTCCAGTCGAAGGCGCTTTTACTTTTATTCTGATACGATTCTTATTTTTTATAGCGTTAATCATTATCATTAGGAGGTATTCTTATGGCAAGGCACAAAAGCTTGATTCCAAAAGACTTTGATGGCACCTATACGGAAGACATGTTGACTGAGCGTCAGAAACAGGTTCTGGATTATATTCGTTCCTATGCGCAAAACAAAGGGTACCCGCCATCAGTCCGTGAAATCTGCAAAGCTGTTGGACTTTCTTCGACTGCCAGCGTCCATAATCATTTGCATAAACTCCAGGATATGCGGTTTATCCAGCGTGACTCTGCCAAACCCCGTGCATTAGAACTTACCCAGGATGCTTCCTGGCGAAATAAGACAGTGGTGCCTGTGCCTCTCGTTGGAAACGTCACTGCCGGTGTTCCCATTTTAGCCGATGAAAATATTGAAGAAACTTATCCAATTCCCTTAGATCTGATCGGTACCGACGAAGATGTGTTCATGCTTTCCGTTCAGGGCGACAGCATGATTAATGCAGGAATCCTTGATCATGACTACATTGTTGTCCGCAAACAGTCATTTGCCAATAACGGTGATATCGTTGTCGCATTAATTGATGGCGAAGAAACGACAGTAAAACGTTATTTCAAGGATTTGCGCTCCATTCGTCTCCAACCGGAAAACGAATCCTACAATCCGATCATTGGCGGTGATAATATTCAGGTTATAGGAAAAGTTATTGCAGTATTCCGGATGCTTTGATATACGTCATTTTGACGTCTCTGTTAATTTCAGACACCTTTTATCCATCTTTTTGATGTCATTTTCACAATTTAAGTAAAAATTTAAAGCTGTAGGTTTTAACAATTATCTTGTTCCCTGCAGCTTTTATTTTTATTTCTGTACGATTATCTTTCTTTTTTATTCGTCACTCTCTGTTTTATCTTCTTTTCTTTGACTATTATTCAGAATTGTCTCACACTTTTTACGCATTTCCTGATCTTTTTCATTGTCCAGGTTGACATCGCCGCTTGGCTTTTTTTTCTGACAGGCTTCCCCGATAATTTCCGCCGCTGCGTTGATTGCAAGCTGTCCGTGTTCATATGTGAGTCCTCCCTGAATATATGCATTATAAGGCTTCCTCATGGGACCATCTGCACTCAGCTCAATGGATGCTCCCTGAACAAATGTTCCAGCTGCCATTATGATCTTATCCTGATAACCGGGAATCATGTCAGGCACCGGTGTCACATGCGAGTCCACAGGAGAATTCAGCTGGATTGCTACGCAAAAGTTTTCAAGATTCTGTGCCGATTTCAGGGTAATGGCCTGTATGATATCATTTCTGATCTCATCATATTCCGGGTTCACCTTATAGCCCAGCTTATAAAATACGGTTGCTGCATAAATTGCCGTCTTGATTGCCTGCACAACCACATGGGGTGCCATAAAAAGACCCTGATAAAAATTTCTTGCCGTATCACCCAACGTGGCTCCCATCTCACCTGCCAGCCCTGGTGCGGTAAGACGGCAGGCCGCATTATATACCAGTTCTTCTTTCCCGACCACATATCCACCGGTAGGCGCAAGACCGCCGCCCAGATTTTTGATCAGCGAACCAGCCATCAAATCTGCTCCCACATCGGTCGGTTCATATTCTTCTGTAAATTCACCATAACAGTTATCAACAAAACAGATGATATCCTTTCGAATCTTATGTACTTCCTGTATGATGCGGCCAATAGAAGCCACATCCAGCGATTTGCGCACATCACTGTATCCACAGGAACGCTGTATATGAACCATCTTCGTCCGATCATTGATTGCCCTGCAGACAGCATTGATATCCACATATTTTCCTATCATGGGGATTTCATGATAGACCACGCCAATATCAACCAGCGACCCCGGTGTCTTTACCGGATAACCGATGATGGTCTGCATGGTATCGTAAGGAATTCCGGTAGCCCCTATCACCTCATCACCTGGATGGAGATTCCCCAGCATGGCTACTGCCAGCGCATGCGTCCCGGAAACAAACTGAGAGCGCACCAGGGCTGCTTCTGTATGAAAAATTTCGGAATAAATCTCGTCTAATTTTTCCCTTCCCAAATCATTATATGCATATCCGGTAGTCGGCTTCATATAAAAATCCGCTACCTGATATTTATGAAAGGCAGCCAGCACCTTTTTCGTATTCTTCAGTGCGATCGTATCATATCTGTTACAGTGCCTGGAAACTACATTCCTTGCATATTCGAAAATGGATTCATAATCAATCCGTTTTGCCTTAGTCATGACTGCATATCACCTTCTACAATATATTTTTCCCAACGATGTACATCGTCAGCCTGTATCCGTACCCGGGTTTTAATCCCTTCTCCTTCGTAATCCTGGGATAATACGGTACCTGATTCGAACAGTTTTGCCGCAATACCGGATTCACTGTATGGGATCAGTAGTATAACTTCTATGGATTTTAATTTTAAACGGGCTGTAATCTCTGCAAGCAACACATCCAGCCCGATATGTTTCTTCGCAGAAATACAAACGCTTTCCGGAATATTTTCCAGCTGTACAAGCAATCCGCTGTCAGAAGGCAGCTTATCAATTTTATTAAACACGCTCAAGACCGGCTTATCCTGAGCGCCCACCTCCTGCAGAACCTGATGGACTGCCTCGCTTTGTTCCTTATATAAAGGATGGCTTACGTCAATCACATGGACCAGCAGATCTGCATCCAGTGTCTCTTCCAGCGTGGATTTAAATGCAGCGATCAGCTGATGCGGAAGACGCTGGATGAAGCCAACTGTATCCGTCAGGATCGCCTGCCGATTATCCGGAAGTTCCAGCTGCCGCGTCGTCGGGTCCAGCGTAGCAAACAGCTGGTCTTTTTCATAAACATCCGAATCTGTAAGAACATTCAGCAAAGTCGACTTACCTGCATTGGTATACCCTACCAGACTTACCGAAGGAATCTGGTTCTTATTGCGGCGGGATCGGTGAAGCTTGCGCACATTCTGCACCTTGTCGATACAGCCCTTGATATAGGCGATACGGTCGCGGATCACACGCCTGTCGGTTTCCAGCTTCGTTTCACCGGGACCGCGCGTGCCAATGCCGCCGCCCAACCGCGAAAGGGACAGTCCCTGCCCCATGATCCGCGGAAGCGTATACTGGAGTTGTGCCAGTTCCACCTGCAGTTTTCCTTCATTGGTCCGTGCCCGCTGGGCAAAGATGTCCAGGATCAACGCGGTTCGATCCAGCACCTTGATCCCCAGCGCCTGTTCCAAGTTTCGCTGCTGGGCAGGGGATAATTCTTCGTCAAATACACACAAATCGATATCTTCCTGCTGGGCATACAATGCCAGATCGCGGACCTTTCCCCGGCCGATGAAAAACCCCGGATCCGGTTTGGGCCGTTTTTGCAGGAACTTCGCTTTTACCTCAGCCCCCGCGGTTTCTGCCAACTGCCGCAATTCCTCAAGGGAATCCTCGCTGGTCCAAAGCCTGTCCTGTTTTCCGTATTCCAAACTCACCAGCATAGCCCGCTCCGGATGCTGCTCCAACTTCTGTCCGTCATCCGAAAGGGCCAGAAGCTTTTCAGCAGAACTGATGATGTTCGGCAAAAACAATGTTTCAAGGACTTCCGGCTTCAAAATGCCATATTCCTGCACGATGTACTGACCATGATCATCCCGGCCGGTAATAATGGCAAAATTCAGGACGGATTCTTCCGGTTTTTCATCGTTGACACCGATGGCTGCCATCAAATCATACTTATGGTTCCGCAATAAGATCAATCCCGCTCAGCTGCGGATTTCCCCCCGGATGGGTGTGGATGCAGCGAACCCCACTCAGTCGGCCGCTGCCCCGACGTCCCGGAAGATCCGGCAAGGTTACAGTACTGCTGTCACCAATGGAAACACTCTGCACATTTCCTTTCCGGTCCAGAAAAATGTTGACTTCCCGATTCACCCATATTGTAATTTCCGCCATCTTCACAAGAATTTCTGGAGAAATCAACTGCCACGGGGGTACCCGGCACTCATACAACTGTTCCAGTGCCGCTATGATATTATTTTTTAATCCTTCTGTGTTTCCCAGGACTTTTTGCACTAAAAGCCCTCCCATCTCTTCAAATCCGAAAAAACAGCTTAGTTAAGCAGTTATTTAATTATGGGAATGCGCCAGCTCGATATTCACCTTATTGCCGCGTATGCTGTTTTTACGCATCACTTCCATCACCCGCTCGGCAAACTGCTCCGGAACTTCCACAAAAGAAAATTTGTCAAAGATATTGATGAGCCCGATGGAACGGGCCGGTATATCAGCTTCCCTTGCAATAGTACGTACCAGTTCAGGGACTGTGATATTCTGGCTTCGCCCGATATTCAGGAAGAAACGTACCATGCCCGGCCGTCCCCCCGTATTGGAAAAATCCCGATTCGTCAGGTCGCTGATCGTATTTTTCTCTTCCCGGATCTCCAGTGCCTTGTTGCCTTCCTGCATCAGCTTTAAGGCTGCGGCCGCAACCTCTTCCATCTCATATTCTTTGCCGAGGCTGGTAACGATAGGCATATAATCTGCATAATGCCCCATTTCCAGCAACGACTGCATTTTGGAAATAATCTGCTCCCGCTGATGGGCCATCACATCGCTGGTAGTGGGAAGTTCACGCCGACGGATCCGCGTCCTTGCAATCCGTTCAATCAGCTTCAGCTGCCGGAACTCCCTCGGCAGGATAAATGTCAGCGCGACACCGGTATTCCCCGCCCTTCCGGTTCGCCCGATCCGATGGACATAGCTTTCCGGATCCTGCGGGATGTCAAAATTGATGACATACTGCACATTATCTATATCCAGTCCCCGGGCGGCAACATCCGTAGCGATCAGGATATCTAACCTTCCATCCCTAAATTTTTTCATAACCCGATCCCGCTGGGCCTGGGTCAGATCCCCGTGGAGCCCTTCCGCAATATATCCCCGGCTTCCCAGGGATGCGGACAAATCATCGACCCCCCGTTTGGTACGGCAAAAGATGATACTCTTTCCTTCAAGGCCTGCATCCAGCAGACGGGAAATACCTTCAATCTTGTCGCGGGTCTCAAAATAGTACTGATCGATCAGGGGAACAGTGATTTCCTCCTTGCTGACGGTCACCATCTGAGGAGCGCGCATGTATTTTTTCGTCAGGCCGAGGATCGGCCGTGGCATCGTAGCGGAAAAAAGCATCGTCTGGCGTTCCCCTGGAACATTTGCCATGATCTCTTCCATGTTGTCAATAAAACCCATGTCCAGCATTTCATCTGCTTCATCCAAAACCAGATAACGAACATGGTTCAGCTTTATGGTGCCGCGATGGATATGGTCCAGCAGGCGGCCTGGTGTACCTATGACAATCTGTACGCCGCTTTTTAGCGCGCGAATCTGCCGGTCGATGGGCTGTCCGCCGTAAACGGGAACCACTTTGATCCGTTTGTTGCGGCCAATTTTTCCAATCTCTTCCGCAACCTGTATGGCCAACTCACGGGTCGGACTCATGATCAGTGCCTGAACATGGCGATGCTCTTCAATCCCTTGGACAATGGGAATACCGAAGGCAGCCGTTTTTCCGGTCCCCGTCTGTGCCTGACCGATAATATCCTTTCCTTCCAGCAACAAAGGAATCGCCTGCTGCTGGATAGGGGACGGCTCTTCAAACCCCATCTCCTTTAATGCGGCAACAACCCGTTTTTCCAATATCAACTCGCCAAAATTATCTGTCTGCGCCATGATGATTAATAGTTTCCTCCGAGATTTTCTGCACTGTATGCTCTTTCAGCCGGTCCAGCGCGAACCCTAAAGCCGCCATCGCAGCCCTGTTTTTGATCTGTGTACGGGTGCCGGAAAAGTTGAATTTCCGACACGCTTCGCCCTGTTCGTCATTTACCGCAATATAGACAAGTCCTACCGGTTTTTTCCGGGTTCCCCCGCCGGGGCCTGCAAGACCGGTGATACTGACCGCCATATCGGATCCGATCACTTCCCGAACCCCTCTTGCCATTTCAAGAGCAGCCTCTTCACTGACGGCACCTTTCCTGTCCAGGGTAGTCTTGCTCACATGGATCACGAGGTTTTTAACTTCATTGGTATAAGAAACCACTGACCCTTTTACATATTCCGAACTGCCCGGCACATCGGTCATCAGACTGCTGGCCAGCCCACCGGTACAGGATTCGGCAAAAGCGATGGTCCGGTTCCGAGCCAAAAGTTCCCTCCCCAGCACCTCTGGCAGCGTTTCCCCGTCATAACCGAAAACATAACTGCCTATGACAGCCTCCGCCTTTTCCTGCATAGCGTCAAGCATCGCATCCGCCTCTTCCGTGGAAGCTGCCTTAGCCGTCAGCCGGACAAGGATACTCCCATTTCTGGCATACAGTGCTATGGTTGGATTTGTTTGATGTGTGACGAGGTCATCCAGCATTTCTGCCGCGTTAGATTCCCCTATCCCTTTCAGCTTTAACGTGCGGGATTTGATGATCCCAAGCTCCGGAAACTTTTTTTCCAGATAGGGGAAAAGCTCATGTTGACAGACATACTTCAATTCAAAGGGCGGGCCCGGCAGCATCACAAACAGGGTCTTTCCATGCTCCAGCACCAGACCGGGGGCTGTCCCCGTTTCATTGTGAAGGACCACGGCGCCGCTGGGAACCAAGGCCTGCTTGTCATTATTGGCCGCAATACAGATATTGCGCTTGGAAAGAAGGGTATGGATATGATTCCACACCTCCAGGTTCATGTACAGGTCTGTCCCACAAAATTTAGCCACCAGCTCTTTGGTAATATCTCCCCGGGTTGGGCCGAGCCCCCCGCTGGTGATGACGACATCCGCCCGGCTCGCTGCCAGCGCGAGTACCGCTTCCATCCGTTCCGGATTATCTCCCACCGTAGTCTGATAAAGTACGTCAAACCCTCGCCGGTTCAACTCCTGCGCAAGGTAGGTGAAATTTGTATTAATGATCTCTCCCAGAAGAAGTTCCGTTCCGGTTGTGATAATCTCAACTTTCAATTAAATCCCTCCCTGCCGTTATACGGGTGTTGCCACTACCTCATAGGCAAATCCCTGCTCCACCCGGACTGTTACAAAATCCCCCGGTTTTAGTCCGGACGCATCTTCTACAAAGATGGTTCCGTCGATATCCGGAGCCTCCCGGTAACTGCGGGCAGACGCCAGTTTTTCTTCCCCTTCTTCAAATCCTTCTATAATGGCCTCCAGTTCCCTTCCTTCCAGGGACCGATGTATCTCTTCGGAAATCCCAGCCTGTATCGCCATCAGTTCGTCATAGCGTTCCTGTTTCATCGGTTCCGGTATCTGGTCCGGCATAGTGCCGGCAATAGTATTTTCTTCCCTGGAATATTGGAACACCCCGGCATTTTCAAACCGCTGTTCTATTACAAAATCCTTCAGGATTGCAAAATCTTCCTCAGTTTCGCCGGGAAAACCTACAATGAATGTAGTTCGGATGGCAATATCGGGGATCCTTTTGCGAAGCTTGTCCAACAGTCTTTTTGTATCTTTCAGTTTATCCCGACGGCGCATAGCATGCAACAGACGGTCACTGGCATGCTGCAGCGGCAGATCTACATAATGGCAGACCTTTGGCAATGTCGCATATGCTTCAATCAGTTCATCGGTAAAGGTGTTTGGATAGGAATACAAAACGCGGATCCATTTCAGTCCGGGCAGACCATTCAAATCCCGCAACAATTCCGCCAGACGGAGCCTGCCGTACAGGTCCTGCCCGTAACGTGTCGTATCCTGTGCAATCACCACCAGTTCCCTGACTCCCTGTTCCACAAGGGCACGCGCTTCTGCCATAACCTGTTCATAAGGCTTACTGGTATATCGGCCCCGAATCAGCGGGATGGCGCAAAAAGAACAGAAATTGTCACACCCCTCCGCAATCTTCAGATAGGCCATATACGACGGCGTTGTAAGTTTTCTGGGATCAGCCGGCGTCCCTGTCCCGTCAAGAACCTGCCAAAAACCTTTTGATTCAAAGGAAGGCATGTCTGCTTCTTTTAGGTGCATGACGCGCTGCCCTTCCATGACCCGTTCAATCACATCCCCGATATCTTTATATACATTGGTACCGACAATGGCATCCACCTCCGGCATATCCTGGAACAGATCCTTTGCATAACGCTGGGCCAGACACCCGGTGACAATCAGTCCTTTGCAACAGCCTTCTGTCTTATAAGCGGCCATAGAAAGGATGGTCTCAATAGATTCCTGCTTGGCGGATTCAATAAACCCGCATGTATTTATAATGATAATCTCCGCCTCTTCCGGACGATTCGTAATTTCAATTTTATATTTTTCGATGATCCCCAGCATGACCTCGGAATCTACCAGATTCTTTGGACAACCCAGGCTGATAAGCCCTAATTTCAATTTGCTTCCTCCTTGCGGTCAGACAGCCGAATCTCCCTGACCCAGTCTTCTGCCAGTTTTTCCATCATACGTTCATCTGTATAAAATGTATTGATCCACAAGGTATCCAGCCGGACGGCATGACCCTGTTCCCCCTGAGGCAACAGCGGCAGATATCCGCTTCGCGTCGTCAGGAGCACATTGCGGGCTTCTGACGAATTCAAAATCCAGTCGATAAACGCGGTGCATTCCTTTACCCTCCTGCTGTTCTTCAGTATGGCAGCACCATACAGGTTTACGGGTGTCCCTTCGGAAGGAATCAGAATATACGCAGGAAAGTCATTCTGCATATATTTAAACACGTGGCTTCTTCTGGTTATGGCAATATCCGCGTCACCGGTGGCAGCCATCCGGACCGGTGTAATCGGAAACCTTGCAAACTGTTTTATGAATGGCCGGATCTGTTTAAAATATTCCATGAATTCATTCTGCCCCATACGGGATGACATGGAAGCCAGGAACATCAGCGTCGAATCATTGTCGGTGAGATTTTCCATAACGATTTGCGGGTGATCCAGTTTCGGTATATCAACCCAGTGCAGTATATGCTGCTGTCCCTCTTTTCTGGAATAGGACTGGTTGATAAGGAACACGGCCGGATCATAAAAAATACCTACCCATTGGTCTTCCCGGTCTTTCAGTTCGACGGGAAGCAGGTCTGCGTATTCCGCATTCAGCTTCTGCAAGGCATCCTGCGAGGCCTTTTGCCTGAGAAAATTCACGCCGCCTATGATGCAGTCAGCCGAAGCGATATCCTCCTCTTTATCGGTAATCTCAAAAACGGTTTTCTTCCCAGTAACCAAGGTTTCGCCATATTTTTCGCAAAGAACTCCCACAAAATCCCTGTCTAGTGTCGTATATACTTTTATTTTATCCTTGGGCCCAGATACATTAAAAATGCTGCATCCCGTCAACAGAAATAACAGGCTCAGGATAACCGAAACAAAAATCTTTGTTCTCATCACTGCTTCATTCCCACCCGCAACATCACAGTCACAAAATTGCTGATTTCATCCACGAATCCTTTACTTTTTATTGCGCCCGGATTTGTCCGAAACATGTCGGATCGGTATTTGTTCTGTACCAGTCCGATCTGTGGCACGCGCCCTGCGGAAACGGGTTTCCCGAATCAGGCACCGGGGTCCTTCCCCAATCAGGTCAGTCCTGCCCGCCTCCTGAAGCGCTTCCAGGACAAGGGTCCTGTTCTTCGGGTTTCGGTATTGCATCAGGGCCCGTTGGATAGCCTTATGATGTGGATTACGGACTGTATATACTTTCCTTCCGGAAAAAGGATCTACACCGGAATAATACATGGCAGTAGAAGCACTGCCTGGTGTCGGAATGAAATCCTGAACCTGTTCCGGATGCCTTCCCGTGTCACGTAAAAATTCGGCCAGCTCAATGGCATTGGCAAGGGTACATCCGGGATGGCTGGAAATAAAATAAGGAACCAGATACTGCTCCATTCCGATCTCTTTGTTTTTCTGCATAAACGCCTTGACAAACTGCAGATACACCTTCCTGCCCGGTTTCCCCATATACCGCAGGGTCTCATCTGAAATATGCTCCGGCGCAATCTTCAGCTGGCCACTGATATGGTAGCGGCATAATTCATCGAGAAAAAGCTGCTTCTTTTCTGCCAACAGGTAATCATACCGGATCCCGGAACGGATGAATACCTTTTTTACTCCCGGCAGTCTGCGCAGTTTCCGTAATAACCGGATATAATCACCGTGGTCTGCGTCCAGATTTGGACAAGGGGATGGAAACAGACACTGCCTGTCCTTGCAGGCTCCAAATTTTAATTGCTTTTTACAGGCAGGATGCCGGAAGTTCGCAGTGGGGCCTCCGACATCATTGATATACCCCTTGAAATCAGGAAAACCTGTCATATCCACAGCTTCTTTTATAATAGACTCATGACTGCGGGCCTGTATAATACGCCCCTGATGGGCGTGGATGGCGCAGAAGGAACAGCTTCCGAAGCAGCCCCTGCAGCTTACGATGCTGAATTTCACCTCTTCCAGCGCCGCTACACCTCCCGCCTTATCATACATGGGATGCCACTGTCTGGTATAAGGAAGGTCATAAATCGCATCCATCTCTTCCACCGACAAGGGAAAAGCGGCCGGATTCTGCACAACATATGAATTGCGGCCATTCTTTTGGATCAGCGTCTTTCCGTAAAACGGGTCAAAATTTTCATGCTGGAGGCGGTATGCTTCTGCCAGCAGTTTTTTATCACGCAGGATGGCTTCATACCCGGGCAGCTCAACAGTATCCCCGATGGTTTCTGCCGAACAGGTCCGGTATGCGGTACCCCGGATATAATGTAAGTCCTCCCCGGATGCCCCCCCCGCCAGGTAATCTGCGATCTCTCGAATTTGGGACTCTCCCATACCGCAAACTAAAAGATCTGCCCCACTTTCCGTAAGAATGGAAGGAAGCAGTTTGTCTTCCCAGTAATCATAATGGGCAAATCGGCGCAGGCTGGCTTCGATACCTCCGATGATGACAGGCAGGTCGGGCCAGATCTGTTTCGCAATCTTTGCATATACAAGTGTCGCATGGTCCGGCCGTTTTCCCATTTGTTTCCCGGGTGAATATTTATCTTCTTTACGCAGTTTCCGCGCCGCCGTATAATGGCAGAGCATGGAATCCAGGTTGCCCCCGCACACCAGTACGGCAAGCCGGGGTTTACCCATGGCCTGGAAAGCCTTCATGTCATGCCAGTCCGGCTGGGGCAGGATCGCTACTTTATAGCCGGATGCTTCCAGGACGCGGCCGATTACCGCCGGGGCAAAGGATGGATGATCCACATATGCATCGCCGCTTATGAACAGAAAGTCCAGTTGGTCCCAGCCCCGTTCCTCCATATCCTTTTTGCATACCGGCAAAAATATTTGATTCATTTCTGTTCCTTTCCGGAAGGACCATATGTCCTGATGACCGGTTCTTTTGTGTCTTCGAAAGGCAATACTTTTCTGTTATGTTCAATCTGCAAGTCTTTCATATTTCCGATATTGACAACAATAGAGCCACCAGCAGAAAAATGTCGTGTCTCGCCTTTCAGCAGTGTTCCTTCATATAAAACAGTTCCTTTGGGATCCGACACCCTCAACCAGCATTTTCCCCGGGATGTCAGGGTCAGTTCCGTAACGTCCGGCTTATCCTGTCCGATTCCTGCACTCCCCACAGTCCCTTCTACAGGTTCGTCTTTTTGATTCGCGGTGCTTGCGGAAGCAGCAGAATAAACCGGTTCCTTACCAGACCCGGTATCAGCAACAGTTTCTTTCCCGCCCTGCGAAGAAGAACTTTTCCCCGATTCGGGCGTTTCGTTTTTTTGCCCGGCCGGGTTTAAAAAAACAAAGGGAAACGAGACATTCCAGCCCTGCCCGGATCGGTTCAGATAATAGAAAAGCGCAAAACCCGCCATCAATATCACAACGAGGGCACACACTATTCGGATAACCGTTTTTTTATTGCTGTCCGTACCGGATCCGATATCCCGGTTCGATTTGAACGAAGGCCGTACCCTGACATCTTTCGTTTCACGGATGGTATTATTATTAATCACGGCCGCATTTCCGGAAACGGACGACTTGAACTCTTCCACAAGACGGGCACCGTCAAGCCCGAGATAGTTCCCGTACGTACGCATGATTCCTTTTACGAATACGGCACCGGGCAGTGCATCATAATCATTTTTTTCGATGGCATCAAGATATTTCTTTCTGATATTGGTATCTTGGGAAACTGTGTCAAGCGAAAGATTTTTCGCAATACGCGCATCCTGTAAAACCTTTCCAATATCCATAATCAAATACCTGCTCTTTCAAAATCCCTATGCTGTATTATAAAATACGCAGTGGTACATCAGCCGGTCAGTCTTCCTGCCCGTCGGCCGGCACATTTTGCGTATCACCTTCACCCTGTGTGCCGCCTGAATCTTTCGTCAGGAAATTCTTTTCAACCTCTTCCCTTGATAAACGCAATTCACGGGGCTTACTTCCCACTGCAGGACCTACGATTCCCAGTTCTTCCATCGTATCCACCAGCCGGGCAGCCCTGTTATATCCGATCCGGAACCGGCGCTGCAGCATGGACGATGACGCCTGTCCAAGATCCAGCACCAGGCGGATGGCTTCATCCAGCAGTTCATCCTGCCCGTCATCCTCCGCAGGTTCCTGTCCTCCACCGGCAGCCTTTTCTTCTTTATGGCTGTCGCTGGGCAGAGCTACATTGGTAACCTCATTACTGTATTCCACGGGGATTGCCTGTTGCTTGATAAAATCAGTGATCCGGTTCAGTTCCTCATCGCTTACAAAGGCGCCCTGCACACGAAGGGGTTTGTTGGCACCGATAGGATAGAACAGCATGTCACCTTTTCCCAGCAGTTTTTCCGCGCCTCCCATATCCAGGATGGTGCGGGAGTCCGTCAGGGAAGAAACCGCAAACGCTATACGGGACGGGATATTAGCCTTGACGATGCCGGTGATGACATCCACTGAGGGACGCTGTGTCGCCAGCACCATATGGATGCCGCAGGCACGGGCCTTCTGGGCCAGCCGGAGGATTGCATCCTCTACATCCGCCTTGGCCACCATCATCAGGTCGCTCATCTCGTCGATGACGATTACAATATATGGCATCTTTTCCCCGGCCTGGGCGTTATAAGCCTTGATATCTCTCACCCGGGTATCTGCGAAGGATTTGTATCGCCGTTCCATCTCCGCTACAGCCCAGTGAAGGGCGGAAGCCGCTTTTTTGGCATCGGTCACTACCGGTACCAGAAGATGTGGAATGCCGTTGTAGTTGGTCAGTTCCACGACCTTAGGATCCACTAGGATCAGCTTCACCTCATCAGGCCGGGCCTTATACAGAATCCCTGCCAGTAACGTATTCACACAAACCGACTTGCCGCTTCCGGTAGTACCTGCCACCAGCATGTGGGGCATTTTAGAAATATCTATTGTGATGACCTTGCCCTCTATATCCTTGCCCAGTCCGACACACAGCTTGGACGGATTATCCCGGACACCTTTACAATCGACGATCTCCCGGAAACTGACCATATCGTTCTTTGTATTCGGTGCCTCAATCCCTATAGCAGCCTTACCGGGAATCGGCGCCTCCACGCGCACTCCCGGTGCCGCAAGGCGCAGAGCAATATCATCCGCAAGGTTCACAACGGAACTGACCTTTACACCGGGCGCCGGTTCCAGCTCATACCGGGTAACGGAAGGGCCCCGCGTCACACCTGTCACTTTTGCATTAACCCTGAAATCCTTAAGGGTATTTTCCAGGATCCGGCACTGTTCCCTCACATCGTCATCAAACTGACGCTGGTTTATTTTTTCAATAGGATTTAACAAATCCAGCGGCGGGAGAATATATTCTTCCTTTTTCGGAGCCTCATCACTTTCTTTCACAGGATTCGGATTTTCCGCAGATCCGTTTTCCGCCTTTTTCCCGGCAGCTTCACCTGTTTCTTTACATCCCGCTTTTAATTTTGTCTCCTTCTTTCTGGCCGTTGCATCCGCTTGCTCCGGTTTCACATGTACGGCCGCCCCCTCGGCAGCCTTCATAACCCCGTTAGGTGTCAGAACAAAACGGGGACTTCCGTCAGGAACAGGAGCCGGCTGCAATGTAGTGTCTGGCCCGTCACCTTTCTGTGCCACACCGTCCGCTTCCCCATAATGGGAAACGGGGATACTTTCTGCATCCTGCCCCGGAAGCATAGCTGTCTTTTCCCATGGCGCCGGTTGAGGACTGTCCGTGTGCCCTGTTATGATGCCGGAGGCAGGACGCAGCACCACTGTCTCCTGTTTTTCCGGATATACAGGCCCTAACGGGACTTTCTCTTTAGCAGTTTTATCATGGTTTGCCATGCGTTCCGGCGGAACATAAACCTCCGGATCTACCCCGGTCTGCCCAGGATCCTCCTCGATCCCCGAAATCTGATCCAGTGTCTTCTGTCCGTACGCCAGAATCTTCCGGAAACCGCTCTGTTTTCTTACGTCTTCATTGTAATCCGAAAACTCATCCCGGTTATATACGTCGATAGGACTGCTGCCCGGTTTGTTTCCTGCTTTTCCGGACGGAATGAGCGGTCCCTGTGCCGACGTCCTTTCACGACCAGCAGGTTCTGCAGGCTCGGAAAATTCCCTTCCTGCGTTTTTTCTTTCCTGCCTCGCCTGTCTCATATCCCGGATCCTGTCTCCCGCCTTGGAGGACAAGGCAGCTACGGACAACTTGCCCGCCAGCACCAGTCCCACCAGCATCCCTCCAATAAGCAGAATCACAGCGCCTGTAGTACCCGCAACGGCGTGGAGGACCTTCGTCAGCATCCCTCCAATCAGACCGCCGCCTTCAGGTAAAAAGGAAGCCTCTGTTTCAAAACCGGAAGGAACAAAAAGATGATGAAGAAGTCCCGTCAGGCACACAAAAAATAATGTAGCCGCCCAAAACCAGCCGCAGCGGAGAATGTTCTTCCCCATGCGGAAATATCCGATCCCCATAGCGATAAACGCAGCAGGAACGGCAACGGCGCCAAGACCGAAGCCGTACCGGAGCAGTTCCCTGGAAAACTCCCCGGCAAATCCGGTGGGAAGGCCTGCATAAGCTGCCAAAAGGAAAATGCCGGCAGCCAGGGCCGCAATCCCTTTCAGTTCGCTTTTCTGCCGTTCTTTCTGTATTATTTTTTCGTCTTTAGCTTCCGGTTGCTTTTTCACTTCCGTACCTCATGTTGCCTAATTAGAAGTTACATCTCCATGATGATCGGTATGATCATCGGACGCCTTCTTGTCTTCTCAAACAGGAACCGTCCCAACGAATCGCGGATCGCATTCTTCAGGGTAGACCATTCCATGTTGTGATTTTCCCCGCATTTATCCAGAGCCGCCTGTACCTTGTTACGGGCCTCTTCCATCAGATCCTCTGCTTCCCGCACATACACAAAGCCCCGGGAAACAATATCCGGGCCGGAAACGATCTGCCCGGCTCCCTTATCCACCCCTACAACAACGATCATAATCCCGTCCTGGGATAACTGACGGCGGTCACGCAATACAATATTTCCTACATCGCCAACGCCCAGTCCGTCGATCAGGACCTTTCCTGCCGTGACTTTTCCGTTGATGCAGATTTTGTCCCTGGAAAGCTCCACGACGGCCCCATTTTCCGCAAGCAAGATATTCTTGCGATCCATGCCCAGGCTTTCCGCCAGCCTTGCATGCTTCACAAGGTGCCGGTATTCCCCGTGCACCGGCATAAAAAATTTCGGCCGAACCAGATTGTGCATAATCTTCAGTTCTTCCTGGCTGGCATGACCGGACACATGGACGCCGTTGGCTTTTTCGTAAACGACCTCCGCACCCAGCATATATAAATGGTTAATGGTGTTGGAGACCATCTTTTCATTTCCGGGGATCGGCGCCGCGGAAATAATCACCGTATCACCAGGCACAATCTGTACCTTGCGGTTCTCTCCCATGGACATACGCGTCAGCGCGGACATGGGTTCACCCTGGCTGCCCGTGCAGATCACCACGATTTTATCATTGGTATAATTACGGATCTCTTCAATATCGATCAGGACACCTTCCGGCACCTTGAGATATCCCATCTCCAAAGAGATACTGACAACATTCACCATGCTGCGTCCCATGACAGCAACTTTCCGTTTGTATTTGACAGCCGTGTCACAGATTTGTTGGATCCGGTGCACGTTGGATGAGAAAGTGGCCACAATAATACGGTTTTTGGCGTAACGGAACTCGTTGTCAAACGTATCCCCCACAAATTTTTCGCTCTGGGTGTAGCCTGGCCGTTCCGCATTGGTACTGTCAGCCATCATCAGCAGGACGCCTCGGTCGCCGTAGGCGGCGAAGCGGTTCAGTTCCATGACCTGTCCGTCCACCGGTGTCTGATCGATCTTAAAGTCGCCAGTATGGACGACCAGTCCAACCGGGGTATGGATCGCCATACCGATCGCATCCGGGATACTGTGATTCACGCGCATGAATTCCAGCTTAAAGACCCCGGCCCGTACCCGGTCGCCGGACCTGATCTCGTTCAGGGACGCAGTAGACACGCCCGCTTCCTCCAGACGTCCCCGCAGAATGCCCAATGTCAGCGGGGTTCCGTACACGGGAACATCCAGCTGTTTCAAAATAAAGGGAAGCGCCCCGATGTGATCCTCATGACCGTGAGTCAGGAAGATCCCTTTCAGTTTATCCTGGTTTTCGACCAGATAGGTAATATCGGGAATGACCAGGTCGATTCCCAGCATATCGTCTTCAGGAAACATTAATCCGGCATCAATCAGGATCATATCGTTTCCGTAACGGAATACCGTCATGTTCTTCCCGATTTCGCCGAGACCCCCAAGGGGAATGATATTTAACTTTTTTTCTGTTTTTTCCAAAATTTACCTCCAAACATAAAATTTTGCTTCATTTAATAAAGGCTTTGTAAATCATTTTTCTACAGGCGGTCAAAGAAAAACCAATTTACAACGGGACACTATAAATTCCGCTGACAGAAATGCAATTTTAATATCCTTTGATGAATTCACATCCGCACATAAAAAAATTGCTTTTCCGTCCTCTCCGGCAACGCAAACGCGCGTCGCTTCGTTCCTTGCTATTATATAACAAAAAAAACGGAAAAACAATTGTTTACCTTCCTAAACAGTATTTAATTGTGAAAAAAATGTGAAGTTTAAAGAAAATACATATTCGATTCGCCTTTTCACACAAAAATTTATCTAAATGTTAGCAGACCACATATACGCAAAACGTAAACAACGTACCATGTACATCGAAATTTTACATCTTCCTCCATAAAAAAATCGCACCGGCATGTTCAAAAACTTTTTATATAGAAAGGAGGGAAAAGCCAAAACACCGGTGCGATTGGAAAAATATAATATTTTCAAGCTTTCGTTTTAACAAGCGCGCATGCCATGATCGGTTGCATGCAACCGCTTGCGTCATTTACTCTGCAAACATTTCACACGTCATCAGATTTCACAGCCAATGTGCCGCCTTTGTTGCGTTTCTGCCAGAAGAAACCGAGTACCAGGACTGCAATACCAACGATATCGGATGTTGTCCCGGGAATAATCAGACAAAGTCCGCCCAGGAAGAAAACGATGCGCTGCAGCACATTCAGCGGATGCTGGCAGAAACCGATCATGGCCAGGGAGATACCCCACATGCCAAAAATCGCGGTAATCATGGAGAGCAACACCAAAAAAGGAGTCGCATTGATCATCAGCAATTCGGGAGCCAATACGAAAATGTACGGAACAATAAAGGCTGCGATGGCCAGCTTCGCTGCGTTCACGCCGGTCTTCATGGGATTGGCACCAGCAATGCCGGAACCGGCATAAGCCGCCAAAGCAACCGGAGGCGTAACGTCAGCCACAATACCGAAATAAAACGCAAACATGTGGGCTGCCAGGACCGGCACATTCATCTGTACCAGGGCAGGCGCCGCAATCGTAGAAGTGATAACGTAATTCGCCGTTGTGGGAACACCCATGCCCAGAATCAGGGATGTGATCATGGTGAAGAACATGGCCGGCAGCAGCTTCCCTCCTGCCAGATCCAGTAGCGCGGTAGCCAGTTTCAGGCCGACACCAGTCTTGGTAACCACGCCGATAATGATACCGGCGGTGGCGCAGGCGATCAGTACGCCAAGCACCCCTTTGGAACCGTTGATCAGGCCGTTGACAAAATCCATCGGGGTAATACGTGTACTCTTACGCAGGCAGGCGCAGATGATGGTCAACGCAATAGCATACAGGGCTGCCCTCATGGGAGTATAACCGGTCACCAGCAGATATACGATGATAATCAGGGGAATGGCCAGATGGCCTTTTTCCCGCAACAGCTCGCCAAACTTCGGCAGTTCTTCCCGGGGTGTGCCTTTCAGGCCGTATTTCTTTGCTTCGTAATGAACGCCAATCCAAATACCGGTATAATACAGCACCGCCGGAATGACTGCCGCCTTAACTACATCAATATACGGAACTCCCACGAATTCCGCCATCAAGAAGGCTGCCGCGCCCATAACAGGAGGCATCAGCTGGCCGCCGGTGGAAGCCGCTGCTTCAACAGCCCCGGCAAAAGCCGGACGGTAACCTAACTTTTTCATCATAGGAATCGTAAAAGAACCGGTACCCGCCACATTGGCAACGGAGGAACCGGATACGGTACCCATTAAACCGGAAGACAGCACCGCAACTTTTGCGGGACCGCCGACAGCCCAGCCTGCCAGGGCGTTAGCCGTATCGATAAAGAACTTGCCAAGTCCTGTCGCTTCCAAATAAGCGCCAAACAGGATGAACAGGTAGATAAATGTGGACGATACACCCATGGGCACGCCGAAGATGCCTTCCGTAGTGAAATACAGATGGCTCACCAGCTCATCGAAGCCTACGCCACGGTGGGCCATGATACCCGGCATGTAGGGACCCGCAAACGCATAGGCCAGAAAGATCAGTGCCACGGTGATCATGGGCCAGCCCACGGTACGGCGGGCTGCCTCAAATACCAGCAGGATACCCAGGATCCCCACCATGATATCCGTCTCGGTATTCATGCCGGCACGGATAACCAGTTCATCGTAATTGATGTAAATGTACATGGTGGCAAACACGCTGAGAACCGCGAACACCAGATCAACCGGGTGCATGGTTTTCTTTGACCAGCTTGCCCGGGCCGGGTACAAAAGATAAATCAGCGCCATGCCGAAGCACAGATGGATGGTACGCTGCAAATGCGCATCCAATACGCCGAATATACCCGTATATAACTGGAAACAGGCGAACAGGATGCAGATAGCGGAGATTACATAGCCCCAAAATCCATCCGGTTCCCTTTTATTGGATTCTTTGTCAAATTTTTGCATCACCTCTTCGGCCGACATTTCCGCCGAAACGGTGTTTGTTTTGTTTTTTAAATCTTCCACAGGCCTCACCACCTTCATGAGATTTTTATAAAAATTAAGGCAAAACTGTTTTATGCCAGAAGTCCGAACCGGCAAAAAGCGGTTGGGCCCCTCCACGCAACATGTTGCGCCGCTGCAGCATATCAACAGCACCCATCATAAAACTGCAATTATTGAAAAGCAACCGACAGCCAGTACCGGTACCGTTTCATAACCCTAACTTCAACAAGGGTTCCCTGCCCGTAAAGAGAACACAGGTCATATGTATCGGTATTATGAATGATTTTCGGCCTGGCCTGTACTGCCGTCCGGAACTGTAGCGACCGATACGGCCGGTTCATTTCCAAATCAAACTTTCCATCCTTTTTCAAACTGGTGAATTTTCCTTCCGACGGATCGTAGGGCAGCCCCACCCCCAGGGATTCATAGGTAGTGTGGGTCATGGTCATATCGTTTGGCCCATTTACACGGAAGTACTCGTCCACCGGGGTCTGCTGCACAGAATGTTTATAATGATAATGCCATTCCTCCCCTTTGGAAACCGGAAAGGAAATAACCGGAAGACTGTTTTCCGGGAGTAAGACCACCATAAGGCAGTCCCCATACCAGCTGAAAGCGGCCAATACAAGCAGCAGCAGTAATACAAAGGACGGATGTTTGTAAAAAGACCGGGCCCCGGTGGACGCCGGAGTCCGGTCTGTACTTGTGTGGTTCATCAAAATTACTTCTCGTTGAAGAATTTTTCAGCGCCGGCATTCAGCTTAATGGACATGCCGTCTTTACCGGTTGCTTTCGTAATGTTCTTGGAAACATTATGAGCCGCTTTCATGCGGTCCAGATTGCCATACAATGCTTTTACGATAGCGTAACCGGTATCGGCATCCATCTTATCGGTAACAGCCAGCATGCATTTTACAGCAACTGCAGCGGTATCGGTTTCAACCTTGTTGTAGGTCTTGGCCGGAATGGTAACTTTGGTGTAATACGGATATTTCGCGATGAGCTTGTCAGCGATGTCAGCGCCTACGCTTACCATCACGACGTCATGCTGGGTAGCCAGGTCCTGGATAGCAGCGGTCGGGAAACCGGCTACTACGAAACCAGCGTCAACGTTACCGTCTTTCAGGGCGGAAGCAGCTTCGCCGAAGGACAGGTACTGAGGTTTGATATCTTTATAGGTAATACCTGCGATGTTCAGGATCTGGCGGGCATTCGCTTCGGTACCGGAGCCGGCAGCGCCTACAGCAACCCTCTTGCCTTTCAGGTCGGCAACAGTCTTGATCCCGGTCTTTTTAGTGGTAACAATCTGAACGGTTTCCGGATACAGAGTAGCCAGGCCCTTCAGGGATTCCACTTTTTTGTCTTTGAACATTTCTGTTCCGGTAGCGGCATAGTAAGCAATATCGTTCTGGATGAACGCAATGTCAACTTTGCCTTCTTTTAACAGGTTTACGTTAGCAACGGATGCGCCGGTGGACTGAGCAGAAGCATTCGCGCCTTTTACATTTTTGTTCAGAATGTCAGCCAGAGCGCCACCTAACGGATAATAGGTACCCGCAGTACCGCCGGTAGCAATGTTAATAAATTTTTTGCCACCATCAGCAGCCGGTTTCGGAGCATCTTTTTTAGGCGCCCCTCCGCCGCAGCCAGCCAATACGGAACCGATCACCGCAAAGGCCATCAAGAACGCTAAAAATTTTTTCATAGATTAATCCCTCCCTTTTGCATTCAGCAAAAAATACATAAAATGCTAATTAAAATCGCATTTGTTTATAATTTCTCTGTTAATTTTAAAATTCCTTCTTTCCTTCCATAAAAAAACAAAGTATTTTGTATACATTTTTGCCAAATTGAAGTTTTACTTCAAATAGTTCCAAAAACCGCTCAAACAAGAGATTCTATGCCAGATAAGACTCTGTTGAATTACAACTAATAGTTGTAAACACTTTGTCAGAATTTAACATAATTTTTGAACGAAGGGTTGAAAGATGGGTTGAATCAAAACAACATTTCATCGTTCAGCTTTTAGTGGGAAATCATGTAACGGGTGATGGCTGCACATCGGATCGCTGCATCCTTCTCAAATTTAGCGTAGTCCATTTTCGCAGAGCCATCTGCTTTATCGGAGATTGCCCGTATGATAACAAAAGGTATTTTGTTCTGGTGGCAAATCTGTGCAATCGCTCCGCCCTCCATCTCACAACAGAGACCGCCAAATTTTGCAACAATGGCATTCTTCTGCTCTGTAGTCGAGATGAACTGATCGCCGGTACAGACACGGCCTTCAAAAACTTTGACTTCCGGCGCGCTCTTCCTGACAGCCTTCACTGCACTTTTGCGCATATTTGCATCCGCAGGTAAAGACGGTGAACCAATGCCAACCAACTCACCGGGAGCATAGCCCAATGGGGTCAAATCAAAATCATGTTGCACCACATCCTTGGATACAACAATATCTCCGATATTGATTGAGGCATCCAGGGAACCGGCTACTCCGGTATTGATAATGCGTTTTGCTCCAAAGACGTTGATAAGAAGTTGGGCGCATGTTCCAGCGTTAACCTTTCCCACACCGCATTTTACAATAACAACATCCACACCGTCCAACAATCCCTCGCAAAACTCCATACCCGCAATGCTTATTGTCTTTGCTTTTCTGACCTCCCTTTTTAAGGAGTCTACCTCCATATCAACCGCGCCAATAATCCCGGTTTTGATGGTTTTTTCACTATTTCCTGCGAAGCCTGCAAGCATAGATACAAGAAGAAGCGCAACAATCAGAAGAATCACGGTTTTGATTCGTTTTTTCATTTTTTCCCTCCAAAGCGAACTTGCAACAGAATATTTAAATTGGAATTCTTTCTGGCGGCTTCTTTACAAATTCCGCCCTTGGTATTGCACCGTAACCACATAGACAATTTTTTCTTTCACATCAATTCTGAAAATCGCCATGTAATTATCAACCAAAAGCTGACGATATCCCTTTCCAGCAAACCTTCCCTCTTGCCTTTCCTGATGAGACTGTGGAAAAATGCCCAACCCTTTTATAGCTTCCTTTATCCTGTCTGTTTGTCCTTTTGCATTACTGGGAGATAACTTTTCATTCGCAATGTACGCATATATACTGCTGATATCCCGGAATGCCCGAGGAAGCAACTTCACCGTGTACTTATCCATAATATTTTGCATCCAATTTAGCAAAAGCCTCATCAGCATCTATAGCTTTTGCACCATTTTTCATTTCTTCCTCAGCTTCAAAAATTGCTTGGTCTATACGAGCTATGCTTGCAAAACGATCATACAATTCTGCGCTCATAACAACAAGATCGCTATAACCGTTTTTCGTTACAAAAATCGGTTCCTGTTCCCTATGAGCCATCTCAGATATTTCCATTGTATTACGAAGATCTCTTATTGGTATAATACGTGGCATAATATATCTCCTCCTTGTTCCCATCTATATCATCGTGCTGTTATTATAACATAATTATGACACGCTTTCAAATCTTATCAAAAACTACGGCTGTTAAAAAAACGGGAATTTATCAATCGCGTTTATATTTGATTTGCTTTAAGACTTGATGGTGCTTGCAAGTGTCACACATGCTACGATAATTCCTGCTCCCACCGTGCCAGCTGGCGAGAGCGCTTCTCCGAGCAGGAGGAATGAGAACACTGCGGTCATCACCGGGCAGAGGCTCTGGATCAGTGCGACCGATCTGTCGGAGATCTTCATCAGGGCCAGATTCTGAAGCAGATACCCCAGAAATGTACACATAAGCGCGAGATACAAGATGATAGCCCAGGCCCGGGATGTTGTCGTTTCGAGATGAATCCCGCCCTCAAACATCAGGCTTCCGGCCAAAGCAATCACAGCAGAGCAACCGGCCATCAGACATGTCATGCTGGCTGGGTCAACCTCGGCTAGATATCTTTTGCTGAAAACGAGCGCACCTGCCGACATGAACGCCGCAATGACAGATACCACTTCACCGGCACCAAATCCTGAAAGTCCGCCCTTCACACAGAGCAGATACATTCCCGGAAGAACAAGTATCTGCAGTGTAATATGCTGCCACCTGTAACTGGTGTGGTATATCAGGAATGCAAAAGCCGGGGTGATTACGATTGAGAGTGATCTGATGAAGGCTACAGAGGTTGCATCTGTCAAAGCCAGTGCCACGTTGTTGAGCACATAACACATACTGATACATACACCCGGAATCATCCATGATTTAACAGGCACAGTCCTTACAGTTCTGATGATTCTCCTGTGAAAAATAGCAAAAGAGAATGTAAAAGCAATCAGATACCTCGCCGTCATCATCGTATATACGGGTGTCACTTCAAAAACAATCTTGGATATCGGGTCACCGAATCCATAAATAAGGGATTGAAGTAAGATAAGCGCTTCAGCCTGTATTGTAGAAATATTTCCATACGTTTTCATTGGTTTCATCCTTGCAAATCCCGATTTGTAGAGAGTATGAAAGTTTTTCTGTAAATAGGTTTCCAAAGGGTCTCCTGTGATATATACTAAATTACACAGGAGGCTCTTATTATGGCAAGAAGTGAAAAGAAACCGGTTCATAAAGTGGTTATGACCGAAGGGAAACGCGAAATTATTCAACGTCTGCTCCAAGAGTATGACATTGAAACGGCCGAAGATATC
>CAJOKZ010000024.1 GCA_905235335.1 uncultured Succiniclasticum sp. | reverse complement strand
CCCCTACACAGTCCCTCGAAATCGAAGTTCTGCTTACTTTTACGAAGTATGTTGGCTGCACCATTCATCTCCCGCCTAATAGGAAGGAGTCTTCTGGCGGTGTATGGTAAAGTTCATGTAAAAAACTGCCGCCCGACCTGATTCGGATGCATTTACAACCGAATTTTTCGCAACCCCAGTTACAGAGCGAATGCTGATTCTGATTGTTGTCGATAAGCTGATGCGAACGGATTACTTTCCCTGTTCCCGTTTCCTATGCGGGAGCAGATACCCGAATCCGTAGATCATCATGAATGCCTGCACGGCAATCCCCCACAATCCTGCCACCGCACCTGTGTGCGGCTTTTACTGTTTCAGCCACGCGTCCGCCTCTGCGTAGATCCGCGCCACATCCTCCGGGCGGTCGATGCCCGGCAGGTCGCCTGGTACAGTTCCCCCTGCCTTGATTCTCGTGTATGCCAGGAAACGGTACGAATGCCGCAGGCCTTTCAGTTCTTCGGGGTCGATGTGCAGATCTGTACCGGGAATAGCAGGCTGCAATGTATCATCTTCGTCAATAGTAGTCAAATCGGAAATTTTCCATACTCCATTCCGCTTCTCCACACGGTAGATGAGGCGCATGTAGGACGTCAGCACCGCCTCTTCCCCGTTCACCGTTATCCAGCGGTTGGTGGTCATGGGCAGTTCCACGTAGGCTTTTTTTCCGTTCCGGTGGATGACCGGGCTGCCCAGCCGGCTGAGGATGATTTCCTGGGGCGAGGCTTCCGCACGGTTACCGCCCTTCAGGTAATTTTTGATGCTGCCCTTCGTCCAGCTTGTGGTGACGGTCGCATCATCAAAATAACAATTGGCCATCTCATCCTGCAGGTGGCGTACCCTCGCCTGCCGCTCCCACAGGACGAGCTGGCTGATCTGTTCACAATCGCTTTCTTTCGCGAACGCCGGGTGCAGGCTGCAGAAGCTGCCTAAAAGGACGAGAAACAGGATTAACTTTCTAATCATGGCGTTATCCTTTCACGTACTCCTCACTCTTCTCCCACAGTTCCCGTGCATTCGCTTCATCGTAGGAAAGCGCGGAAGTAAAGCAGGGGCGGATGCTCCGGTCGTAAAAATGCCCGGAGCCTGCGATAATATCGTCGGAATATGTCAGTTCCGCCAGCGCCGAAGAAGAATTCTCCAGGTCACCGTACCGCTCCGGCCAGTTGATTCTCACAAATTCATAGAATGCTTCGTTGGTTCCTTTTACAAGATGCGTCTTCATAAGTCCGGGATTGAATGCATTGACCCTGATCCCGCTCTTCTCCGCTTGCAGCCTTCTGGACAGTTCGTACACGAAATACACGTTGCAAAGTTTTGAGTAGGAATAGCGGAGCCGGTTGGCGGCCATGGTGTCGTCCGGATGCGCCAGAGCTTCCGTCCCCGGCCATTCGTAGGTCTCGCCCGGCTGCAGCGGCGGGTTGTGCATGTCGCTGGCAGTCACCAGGATCTTCCCGTCCTTTTCCATAAACGGAAGCATCCGGGTCGCAAGCAGGAAATGCCCCAGGTGGTTGGTAGCGAAAACAATGTCAAAGCCGTCTTCCGTCAGCACTTGCTTCTCCGAAACGGAACCGCTGATCCCCGCATTGCACAAAAGCGCATAAACCGGGTTATTGTGATTCTTTTCGTAATCCTGCACAAAGTTTCTGACGGACTGCAGGGATGCCGTATCCAGCTGCATGACGGAAACATTTTCGTTCCCCGTCTCCGCAATGATCTCATCCCGGGCCTGCGCCGCCTTTTCCGGATTCCGGCAGGCGAGGATCACCTCGAACTCTTTTGAACGGGCCGCAATCTTCTTTGCCGTCTGGAAACCGAGCCCCGAATTGGCGCCGGTAATAATAACAGTCTTCATTTTTCTCTTCCTCCTTCTTTGCTTACAAGTACGATTTGTGTCTGTCACGCACGATGCAACTATGACAAGCCTGAAGCAGATGCGAATTCCCTGATGTAAACGCATTTCGCACGATTCAAATTTATTTTATTATATCATGTAATATCGTGAAATCAAACTTGACTATGAATCCGATTATGATATAATTTTTTTGTGATTTAATCCAATCGTTGTGTGAAACAACGTAATTTTTTTGGACTTAACTTTAAATTTAAATTTTAATTATATTTTATTTAGCGAGGGATGTTGCTATGGAGTTTATCAAGAACAACAAAAAAACGTTTATTATTGTTGCCATCTGCCTGCTGATAGCCGCGGCGATATTTTATTTCGCGGTCAGGCCAAAGGAAAAAGGCCTCGTGTTATACGGAAATGTGGACATCCGCCAGATTTCACTGGCCTTCAATGCCAGTGAACGCATCGAGAAGATGAACGCGGAGGAAGGCGACCATATTAAAAAAGGCGACGTTCTGGCCACGCTGAACACGCAGACACTGCAGCTCGCCATCGCACAGACAAAGGCCCAGATTGCAAGCCAGCAGGCAACCGTAACGAAACTGCATAACGGCTCCCGTCCCGAAGAGATCCTGCAGGCCCAGGCCTCGGTGAACAACATGGCGGCCGAAGAAACAAATGCCCGTACCTATTACGAACGTATGCAGTCGCTGTTTGAACAGAACGCCATCAGCAAACAGAGCCGGGATGACGCGGAAACCCGCTGGAAAGCAGCAGCGGCCAACCTGGAAAACGCAAAGGCAGCCCTGCGGCTGAGCAACATTGGCCCACGGGAAGAAGATATCGCGGCCGCAGAAGCGCAGCTTGACGCGCTGAAGGTCTCCCTGAAAACGCAGGAATACAATCTGAGCCAGGCCACACTGGTGGCGCCCCTGGACGGCGTGATCCGTTCCCGCCTTCTGGAACCGGGCGATATGGCCTCCCCCTCCAAGCCTGTTTACATGATCGGACTGGAAGATACCAAATGGGTGCGGGCTTATATTTCTGAAAAACGTCTGGGCGAAGTGAAGGAAGGCATGGAAGCCACCGTCACCATTGACAGTTTCCCCAACGATCCCATCAAAGGCCAGGTTGGGTATATTTCCAACACCGCCGAGTTCACGCCGAAATCCGTACAGACGGAGGAACTGCGCAGTTCCCTGTTATATGAGATCCGCGTTTACGTAAACGACGAAAAGAATGTCCTGCGCATGGGAATGCCGGCAACCGTACGGTTTTAACAAACATTTTAATAAGCAGTTTTCGAAACGGTTTTAACAAACGCCTTTACGGAACAGCTTCCCGGAACGGCGAACCAGGAGTGTCTTCCCACAGCGGCGGCGCCCCGCCCCACACTTCTTCTATTACTGTTATTACTGTTCTTTTATAAAAAACAGGAGATGTATCTTGCAACCTGCCTATGTAGTCGAAACGGAGCAGCTGAGCAAGTTTTTCAAGGATAAGGCCTCGAAAACACAGATCACTGCCCTGACAGACCTCAATATAAAAATTGAAAAAGGAAAACTGACGGCCCTGATCGGTCCCGACGGTGCGGGAAAGACCACGTTAATGCGTATGATCTGCGGCCTGATGGTCCCCTCTGAGGGAAAACTGACCGTGCTGGGACGGGATATCACGGACAGGCCGCAGCTGGTGCAGAACCTGCTCAGCTACATGCCGCAGAAGTTCGGCCTGTACGAAGACCTGACCTGTCAGGAAAACATGAATCTGTATGCAGATCTTCACGGCGTTCCCCAGGATGTGCGGAAGGAACGTTTCGCGAAATTGCTGCATATGACCGGGCTCGCCCCCTTCACCGGCCGGCTGGCCGGCAAACTGTCGGGAGGCATGAAGCAGAAGCTCGGTCTGGCCTGTACACTCGTCCGTTCCCCCAGCCTGTTGCTGCTGGATGAGCCCACCGTCGGGGTCGACCCCCTCTCCCGGCGCGAACTGTGGGAAATCCTGAAGCAGCTTGTATCGGATGAACATATTTCCGTCCTGGTAAGCACCGCCTACATGGATGAAGCGGCAATGTGCCAGCACATCATCATGCTCAACCACGGAAAGGTGCTGGCAAACGAAACCCCGGAAGCACTGCTGGATGTGGCGCGGGGCCTTTGCTTTGTGGCAGCGACGCCGCCGGGTATCCCGGCCCGCAACCTGCAGGCGGCCCTGCTGGACGATAAAGAGAACGTCATCGACGCCGTCCCCGAAAGCGGGAATGTGCGCTTCACCGTCCATTCGACAGACTGCATCGAAAAACTGGCGGCGCTGAAAGCCTTCCCCGGCCTGCAAACCTGGCCCGTCGACGTATCGCTGGAAGACAGCTTCATGATGCTGTTGAAAAAATCGGAAACCGATCCGGACGATTCACCGGAGTTTTCACTGGAATACAATAAGATGCCGGAGCGCTCTGATCAGGTGCTCATCGAAGTCAGGGATCTGGTGCGCAAGTTCGGTGATTTCATCGCCGTCAACAATACCTCCTTCCAGGTCCACAAGGGAGAGATCTTCGGTCTGCTTGGGCCGAACGGCGCCGGCAAATCCACCACATTCAAGATGCTGTGCGGCCTTCTTCCGGCGACCAGCGGCGTGCTATCGGTGGCCGGCATGGATCTGCGCACGGCCAGGGCCCAGGCCCGGGCCAACGTGGGTTATGTGGCACAAAAATTTTCCATGTACGCCAACATGAGTGTGAAGCAGAACCTCCGGTTTTTCGGAGGCGTCTACGGCCTGGAACCCAGACACCTTAATGAACGCATTGAGGAGGTCATGCGGGAGTTCAACCTCACTTCCGTGGCACAAAAATCGGCGGGAGACCTTCCGGGCGGTTACAAGCAGCGCCTTTCCATGGCTGTCGGTCTGATCCACCGGCCCCCGATCCTGTTCCTTGACGAACCTACCAGCGGCATCGACCCGGTCGCCCGCCGCACCTTCTGGAGGCAGATCACCGCCTTTGCAGCCGCAGGCACCACCATCATCATCACGACACACTTCATGGAAGAAGCAGAATATTGTGACCGTATCATGATCCAGGACCAGGGCAAGATGATCATACTGGGCACGCCCGAACATGTCCGCAAAGAAGGCGGTAACAGCCGGACCATGAACGAAGCCTTCATCTCCATCGTAGAAACGAACCGGAACGCCGGAACCTGAACTTTCTGATCGGATCGTGACCGATCCATGTTTTCATTGCCAGATTTTACGGTGATTTTTATGAATGATTTTTTACGCCGCCTGAAAGCATTGGTGCTAAAAGA
Organism: uncultured Succiniclasticum sp.; assembly: GCA_905235335.1. Lineage (GTDB taxonomy): Bacteria > Bacillota > Negativicutes > Acidaminococcales > Acidaminococcaceae > Succiniclasticum. Next base: position 29,929 of record CAJOKZ010000024.1, on the reverse strand, counting down.
ATATTATCAGCTGATGCGCGACAGCAGCAGCCTCACCATCGGCATTATCATTCCCATCATGCTGATCCTGCTCATCGGTTACGGCCTGACGCTGGACATCAAGAACGTGCCCACCGCCGTTGTGCTGGAAGACGCCTCGCCGACCGTGCAGGACATGCTGAGCTTCATGACCGGGTCCGAATATTTTGAAACCCATTATGTCACCAGCATGCGCGAGGCAGAGAAACTGATGAGTCAGCGAAAAGCGGAAGCGATTGTCCGTATCCCCTCTGACTTTACTTCTAAACTAAAACGCGGCCATGCGGATATCCAGATTATCCTGTGGGGCGTGGACGCGGCAACAGCCCGCACGGCCGGCGGCTATATCGAAGCCGGCATTGCCCAGTGGCAGGCAGCCAACCGGGCTAACTACCCCGTTGCCTCCACTGGAAAAGGCGCCGTGGTCGTAACCTCGCGCCAGTGGTTCAATGATGCCAACACCAGCACCTGGGTGTTCGTCCCCGGCCTGGTGGTCATGATTGTGACGCTTGTGGGCGTATTCCTCACCACCATGGTCATGGCGCGGGAATGGGAGCGGGGCACGCTGGAATCGTTATTCGTGTCGCCCGTCCGGATTCTCGAAATCCTGCTTTCCAAGATCATTCCCTATTTCTGTGTCGCCATGTGCGGATTCTGGCTCTGCATTTTCGCAGCCCGGGTCTTGTTCAACGTACCGATCCACGGATCCTTCCTCATCATCCTGTTCAGTTCCGTCATCTATTTGATCGCTTCTCTGGGCATGGGTCTCACCATTTCCTCCACCATCCGCAGCCAGTTCCTGGCCTCACAGATTGCGCTGCTCGTGTCCATGATGCCGACCATGATGCTTAGCGGCTTCATGTTCGATCTGCGGAGTTCTCCCCTTGTCATTCAGGCAGTGGGCCATATCCTGCCCGCAACCTTTTATATGGAACTCATAAAATCCCTGTTCCTCGCCGGCAATAACTGGCCTATGATCATCAAAAACTGTTCAGTCCTGACCCTTTACGCTATATTTTTTATCATCTTGTCATTCAAGGTTACGAGAAAGAGGTTAGAATAAATGCATGACAGCCTTTCCCTGTTTCTGCGCCGTGTCCTTTTCATGATACGCAAAGAACTGATCACAACGCTGCGGGATCCCAAAAGCCAGATCATTTTAATACTGCCCGTGCTGGTGCAGGGTTTTCTGTACGGCTATGTGGCCAACTACAATCTGGACGAGGCCCCTTACGCGGTATTGGATCAGAGCCGCAGCAAATATTCCGTAGAACTCGTTTCCAAATTTGACGGCAGCGGCCTCTTCAAGCGGGCCCGCACCTTAAGCAACGCGACGCAGATTGCGGACTGCATCGACTCCGGCGATACCGTGATGGTGCTCACCATCGGCCCCGAATTTGCCAAGCAGATAGCGTCGGGCCAGTCCGCCCCGATCCAGGTCATCACCGACGGGCGCAACACCATGACCAGCGGCGTCGTGGCCGGCTACGCCTCTGCCATTGTGGCGAATTATAACAGCGAGCTGCAGAACAACCAAAACCTGATCGACGTAAAGAGCATCACCTGGTATAACCCGAACCAGCTTACCCACTGGGGTTTTCTGGCTTCCCTGCTCCCTATGATGAGCCTGTCACAGATCATGATGCTGGCAGGGCTTTCGGTGGCGCGCGAAAGGGAGGACGGAACCTTCGAGCAGCTTTTGGTCACGCCGCTTGGCCCGATCGAGATCCTGATCGGCAAGGCAGTGCCTCCGATCCTCATCGGCCTGGCGCAGTGTACACTGGTGCTCATGCTTTCCGTCTTCTGGTTTAAGGTAAAGTTTGTGGGTTCACTTGCCACACTCTACCTGACGCTGCTCATCTTTTTGATCAGCTGTGTGGGGATCGGCCTTTCCATCTCTGCCATTTCCAGCAGTATGCAACAGGTCATGGTCTACAACTTCGTGGTGCTCATGCCCATCATGCTGCTCTCCGGCATGTCAACCCCGGTGCGCAATATGCCGGAGGTTCTCCAGTACATCACCTATATCAATCCCCTGCGCTTTGCCATCGAGGCGGTGCGCCGGATCTATCTGGAAGGCGCGACGCTGGGGATTATAGCACCCGATTTTATCCCCATGGTGATCGTTGCCGCTGTCACCATGCCGACAGCCGGTTGGCTCTTCCGTCATAAACTGTCCTGAAAGGAGCATTTTATACCAAATGAAAAGGAAAATCCCCAATATCCGTTCCATCAAGATAAAAGATTCTTCATTGCCGAAGCGCTCTGACGGCCTGGAAACCCGCAACCGGATCATCGAATACGCGGGACGGCTTTTTGCCCGGGACGGCTATGACAAAACAACCAGTAAGAACATCTGCCAGACTGCCCGCGTAAACCAGGCCTCGGTCAACTATCATTTTGGAAGCCGCGACGGGCTTTATCTGGCTGTACTGGAAGAGATACAGAATCGTATCACGAAACTGGATTACCTGATCCGCATCCGGGATTCTTCCGTCCCTCCGCAGAAAAAAGCAGAGTTATTTCTGGATTATTATATAAAATCCATATTTGACAAAGAAAGCTGGGTCATGCAACTTTGGACGAGGGAAGTCATGAACCCTTCCCCTTTGCTTAAAGAAGTTGTTTTCAAAAAGATTTTTCCAAAAGTTTACGTTATCAGCGAAATATTCAGCGAATACCTGGGCTACCCGGAAAACGACCCCAGACTGCACGCTGCTATAATGACCGTACTTTCCCCGTTCTTTATCGCCTGCATGGGGCAGGAACATCCTATTTTCGCAGAGACGCCCGTAAAAATCCCAAAACGCAAGATCATAAAACAGTTACGCCTCAACGCATTCCTTTCGCTGGAAGCGCTTCATAACAGTGCGATGTCACAGAACGAAACAGAACGCGCCCTGCCCATAGAAGAATAATCACGGCAGCGTTGCAAGCTCTGCACATCCTGTCAGGCAAAAAGGCATATTAAAAATCCGCAGACCGGAATAAAAGGTCCTGCGGATTTTTTGTTACTTTATTAGTTCATACGCTTCAAATATTTAACGTGCACAGCTGCCCCGGCAGGAGCAAAAACTTTTCAAAACCGCCGTGTTAACTGCCCTGCGGCTCTGCGCCAACCCCCGGAAATCCCTCGCATGTATCTTTGGAACCGCAAAACAGCTTTATAATTTTCCTGCAGCCAGATATAAGACTGCGCAATACACTATAACAAAAATAATCTCCCCGACAGACCCGACCTTGAATAAGCGCGGCAAGACTTTTGTCCGTTTTGTCGGGTACAAAAACGGAACCGGCCCGCAAATCGCATCTTCCAATATATGAAGCAACGCCCCGGCAAAGAACCAAAACAAGAACTTGCGGATCATTCCCAAGATTCCTGACTGCCACACCTGCATCCCGGTAACCGAAAGCATATCCGGCGTCCACAAGAATGCCATTGCCGCAACATATAACACGAACCAGTGGGAATAGGAACGGTGCCAGAACTGCCAAAGCGGGCCTTCGATCCGGTCAGGGAACGTGCTTCCAAGCAGTGCGCTTCCGGCGATGAATACGTTATGTGTGGCCGCGAACAGGGTTGCTGCTGTAACAACACTATGCGATATCCCGGTCATCGTTCATTTTCCCCCACACTCATATCTCCTTCACACGGAAAGCTCCCTCGCCCAGCAGTTCCCTCAGTTCCTCCTGCAATGACAGATCCTGTCCGTTGACGTAATAACGCGGGTCCAGCCGGATGCGGCGTCGGGACCCCATAAGCTTCAGGAATACCATGGTGCTGCCGTGATGTTTCTTCAGAATCTCAACCAGCGCTTTGGTAACGATATCCGTCTCCCGCTCCGGCGAAACAATCAGTTCAATGACCGCGCTGACAGGCACAGGAACAGGCCCCTGAACTTTTTCCGCCGGTCCCGGATTACCTGCCCCGGAAGGAGGAACCCGGTTTTCGGCTTCTTTCTGTTCCAAAAACGCAACCGCTTCGTTCACAACCATTCCGGCGCCAGATCCTGAAGTGCCGGACATGTAGCCGTTTACAGATGCATGTTTTTCGCCATTACCGGTGCCATAAACAGGACTGCCGTCCGTATATCCGTTCCCTCTCCGGTTCCTGTCTTTTCCGGACACAGCAAGTACAGGCGGCTTTCCCTCTTCCAGCAGCGCAATCCGTGAGGCGATAATCTTGCTGCCCCGTTCATCCACGCTGAAGCGCCCTTCCACCTCTATCACCGTGTCTTCCCGCAGCAGGGAGGAATACTCGTTATATGCCTGGGGAAACACTACGGCCTCAATGCGGGAACCAAAGTCTTCCAATGACAGCACGGCCATGGAGTCGCCTTTTTTTGTCACCTTGATATCCGTCGTGCTGATGATGCCGCCCACATTGACAAACTGCCCGTCGCGAACGGCAGGAGTATCATCTGTCAACTGATACAGCGGGGTCAGCCTGTCCAGTGCAGCCCGATATCCGTCCAGCGGATGACCGGTGACGTAAAACCCGGTCAGTTCCTTTTCGTTTTTCAGAAGCACAGAACGGCTCATCTCATCCAGTCTTGGAAGCGGCACGGAATTTACTTCCGCAAAATCCTCGCCGCCGAAAAGCCCGATTTGTCCGCTGTTGTAGTCCCGTTGCTGCTGAATCCCCAGTTCCAGCGCTTTTTCATATACGGCCAGCAGCTGGGAACGGTACACCCCCAGCGAATCCATGGCGCCGCACTTGATCAGATTTTCCAGCAGCCTCCGGTTCAGCGCCCGGTCATTCACACGCTTGCAAAAATCAAGGATATCCCGGAACGGTCCCCCTGCCCGCCGCGCACGGACGATTTCCCGGACAGCGCCTTCCCCGACGCTTTTAATCCCCACAAGGCCAAAGCGGATGGCTCCGTTTTCCACAGAAAACCCTTCCTCGCTGGCATTTACGTCCGGCGGCAGTATACGGATGCCTCTGTCCCTGCAGACAGTGATGTACCAGCTCATCTTGTCCGTGTCGCCGATGATACTGGTAAGAAGCGCCGCGAAAAATTCTGCCGGCCAATGGGCCTTCAGATAGGCCGTCTGATAGGCGACCAGCCCGTAGGCAACCGAATGAGATTTATTGAAACCGTATCCGGCAAACTTTAACAAAATCTCAAAAATTTCTTCGCTTTTTTCCGGCGGCACGTTGTGCAGTTTCTGCGCCCCTTCCACAAAGCGGCTCTTCATGGCGATCAGGTCTTTGATCTTTTTCTTCCCCATGGCCCGCCTCAGGATATCGGCCTCGCCCAGGGAAAAGCCCGCCAGGATGGATGCGGTCTGCATGACCTGTTCCTGATACAGCACGACGCCGTAGGTATCGGCCAGTATACCGTCCAACAGCGGATGAATGCTTTCAATGGCGTGATGCCGACGGCGTCCTTCAATAAATTTTTCCGCCATGCCGGCGTCCAGGGGACCCGGGCGGTACAACGCAACTAGAGGCACCAGGTCCCGCATGGATTTCGGACCCAGCCGTTCCACTAGCCGTGTCATACCCGCACTTTCCAACTGGAACACGCCCTGGGTGTCGCCGGCGCAGAGCATCTTGCTCACCGCCTCGTCTTCCAACGGAATCGTGTCCAGATCCACAGTCTTTCCCGTGCTCTCCCTGATAAAACGTATTGCGTCGTCCATGACCGTCAGGGTGCGCAGTCCCAAAAAGTCCATCTTTAACAGGCCCAGCTCTTCCACCTGGTTCTTGTCGAACTGGGTAGTGATCATGCGCTCCTGACTGATGCCTGCTTCCATATCGGACGCTTCGTCCAGCTGCAGCGGTACTAAATCAATCAGGGGTTTCGGCGCAATAACGACGCCGGCCGCATGGGTACCGCTGTTCCGGGGAAGTCCCTCTACGCTCTTAGCAATGTCGATGACCCGCCGGGCTTCCGGGTCGCTGTCGTACATGGCCCGCAATTCTTTCGTCTGCAGAGCCTTGTCGAGGGTGATACCCAGTTCCCGGGGCACCGCCTTGGCGATCCGGTCCGTCTTGGGCAGGCTGACGCCCAGCGCCCTTCCTACATCCCGCACCGCGGCGCGGGCCTGGAGGGTACCGAACGTGATGATCAGGGACACATGGTCTGCGCCGTATTTGCGAATAACATATTCCAGTACTTCCCCCCGCCGCCGGTAACAGAAATCCGTATCTATATCCGGCATGCTGACCCGTTCCGGATTCAGGAACCGTTCAAACAGGAGATCAAAGTCCAGAGGATCAATATTAGTAATGTGCAGCAGATAGGCCACGATGGAACCCGCAGCACTGCCACGTCCCGGTCCTACCGGGATGGGGTCCGGTTTGCCCGCAGCGTCTGTATGGCTGCGGCAGTAATGGATAAAATCCCACACGATCAGAAAATATGCCGCATACCCCATGGTCCGGATGATCTCCAGCTCATATTCCAGACGCTTGTGGATCTCATCCTGTTTTGAACTCCGTGCATCTTCCGGCAGTTTTTCCAGGACAGGTCCGTAACGCTTTGGTATTTCCTCTTCACAAAGGCCGCGCACGTAGGCGTCCGCATCGTTATGAAACTGTGCCGGAATCGGAAACTCCGGCAGCAGGAGCCGGCCGAATGTCAGATTCACATTGCAGCGTTTTGCAATTTCGCAGGTGTTACGCAGCGCCTCTTCATCCTCCGGGAACAACGCCTGCATTTCCTCATAACTCTTACAGTAATACCAGTCGTTGTTGAAACGCATCCGATCCGGATCGTCCACGTTCTTATTTGTCTGGATGCAGAGAAGCACGTCCTGGGCCGAGGCATCCTCCCGTTTCACATAATGGATGTCGTTGGTGGCCACCAGCTTCACGCCGTACTTTTCCGCAAAAATGTGAAGTTGGCGGTTAACGATCCGTTCCTCTTCCAGATCGTGGTTCTGCATCTCCAGGAAGAAATTTTCCTTTCCGAAAATCTCAATATATTCCTGCAGCGCCTGTTCCGCGCCGTCCAAATCCTGCTGTAAAATCAGCCGGGGCACCTCGCCCTGTACGCAGGCGGAAAGGCAGATGATCCCCCTGTTGTATTTGCGAAGGATGTCCTTGTCGATACGGGGCTTTCGGTAAAAACCGTCAATAAAACCGAGGGAAACCAACCGCGCCAGATTATGATACCCCTCCTCATTTTCCGCAAGCAGGATCAGATGATACCGGGGCTGCTTGTCAATACGGTCAAAACGGCTGCCCGGTGTAATGTAACATTCACAGCCGAAGATGACCTTGATGCCTGGCTTTCCTTCTTTTTCCGCCTCTTTATTCAGTTTCTGCGCAGTCTGGTACATATCCACCGCGCCGTACATATTGCCGTGATCCGTGATGGCAATGCTGTCCATCCCCAACTCCATGGCATGCTGCAGCAGCACCTTCGGTTTAGAGGCGCCGTCTAATAAACTGTATTGTGTGTGCACATGCAAGTGCGTAAACGGTACACTCATGATTGTTTCCGTTCCACCGCCTGAATGGCGGCATAAATTGACTCTTACTGGTATTGCTTTTGATGTCGCTTTCCGTTTTACAGAAACATCAGAAATATACCAGATACCATCTTTCTCCTCCTGCGGTTAAAAATGCATTGCAATGCTGTTTTCATCGCAGTTTCACATCTGCTATTGTTCCATCGCTTCCTTAACAATGCCCAACACCCAGCGGGCCGCGTTGTTCAAATCCTCCAGGGCAAGTCGTTCTTCAGTTGTATGAATTTTATCCATACCGGTTGCCAGCAATACGGTGGGCAGGCCCATGTCGCACAGGAAGTTGGCATCGCTGCAGCCGCCGGTAAAGCCGGTACTGACAGGGAATCCTAATTTTTCCGCTGCGGCTGCCGCCAGTTTTACGGTCGCATGACCTGTGTTGAGATTCACGCCCGGCGCTACGTCTTTCACCGTCACTTCTACCGTTCCGCCTTTTGCTTCTACAGCGTTGCGGAAGATATCGACGGTTTCTTTTTTCAGTTTTTCCAGCTTCGCTTCATCGGGACAGCGCATGTCGATGACAACTTCGCAGGCTTCCGGCACGATGTTGAAAGCAAGTCCGCCGTCGATCATGTCCACGCTTAACGTCGTCTCTGCGTCGATTCGGCCGTACGCAGGCAGGGAGTGCAGTGCGTCTACCACCAGCATGATGGCGTTGATGCCCTTTTCCGGTTCCAGTCCGGCGTGGGCACTCTTCCCTTTTACTTTCAGTTTCAGGTTGATGGCTTTTGGGGACGCGTTGAAGATAGTCCCCGGATGACCGTCGCAGTCCATGCAGTAGCCTGCGTCTGCCTGAATCATGGTTTTGTCCATGTAACGCACACCGTAACTGCCTGTTTCTTCCCCGATGGTAAAGCAGAGCTGGATATCCCCGTGGGGCAGGTCGTTTTCTATGATGCATTGCACCGCTTCCAGCACCGCAGCGATGCCGCTCTTGTCGTCGCCGCCCAAGGTAGTCGTGCCGTCAGAGTACAGCACGCCATCCTTTTCTATGACATGTGTTCCCATTGTGGGCGCCACGCTGTCCATGTGTGCTTCAAAGAACAGACGCACCGCGCCGGGTATATTGCCTTTTAAAAATCCCCAAACATTTCCCGTAGTTCCGCCACATTTTTTGCCGGCCCGGTCCACCTGTGGTTCCAGCCCCAGTTCCTGCAACTTTTTCACTAAAAGCTCTGCTTCCAGTTTTTCATCACAGCTGGGACATGGCACGCCGACCAGTTCGATAAATGTCTGTTTCAGACGTTCTTCATTTATAGTAACCATATCCATAGTATGCTCTTTCTGATTTGCGTTATTGTCTTATATAATTTTAATATAACATGAACGGCATGTCAAAATTGTAGTTTTTCTTCAACAAGATTTTATGATATAATAAAAAAAATATTTTATAAGTATCGATTTTAAAAAGTCTGGCTTATATATATTGATAAAAGGCATTTAAAATAAAATTTATAGAGGAGGATTTCATTATGCCAATCAACAAAAACGAACTCACCAAAGATATGATTGAAAAAGCTATGCAGTGCAAGTCTGCGGAAGAACTGATGGAACTGGCAAAGGGTTTGAGCTGACAAAAGAGGAAGCGGAAACTTACATGACGGAATTGTCTGATTTTGAATTAGACGGTATACCACTAAAGAATATTGCCGGTGGTAAGTGTTATATGTATACTCACCTGGATGATATTATGTGAACAGATAGAAAGAATTATCTGTGAAGCGGGATTCGTTGGTGGCAAACGTCTTTCTGATAAATATGACTATGATGCAGATTATCTGGTAAACGGCATGTCATATCTGATTCTTCCGGGCACGCAAACGGAACAATATGTGTTTGGAATCTCCTGGGTAGATGATGTTGGGTTGAATGATCCGGGAGACGGCAATCAGAACCGGGATATTCAAACCTGGTTCGGGGCTGATCCAACTGTATCGTTATAAATCGGGGTTTGCGGAGAACATATGATGGAAAACAACAAAGATTACTGTTTTCGAGTGATCTCCAATCAAGTGAGATTCGGCTGCGGATACAGAACTGTTACCGGGAAACGACAATACTTTGCGTGGCACGGGTATCCAGACCGTAACAGCGACTATTTTACGACTGCCGAGATCAGCGAAAGTGAGTTCAACGAGATAAACAAAAAATATCCGGAAGAAATCGTTGCAAACAGAGAACAAGCGGAAGTGTTTCGCAATTGCTATGTTGACGGTCATCCTGTGATTCTTGAAGGATGGGACAGGTTACTGTAAAAAAGATCCTGACAACTTACAATTTAAAGGTAAACGATACGGCGAAAATGGAGTATCGTATTACCAACAAATTCTAATTTGATTGCTGTTCAAATTTTTCACACATATAATATTGCATTCTCAAAAGATGTATGATAATATACATCTGGCATTTAGAGGAACGGAAGACATCTTGGAGTTTTACCGTATCACCAAAATGGGCTTGCCACAAAACAGTCTGATATCGCTTGGATCAGTAATGACCGGGACGGGACGCAATAGAAACAACCATCGCGCATTCGTTACCGGGTGCGCGATTTTATTATGCCCGCCCAGAAGGCAAGTGCCTCGAAAGTCTTTTATTCTGTATTTTTTTGACAGTGAGTTATGTTGCCATTTATTTTTTGAAAAGGAGGATTTTATTGCAATGAAACGCAGTGAAAAATTCCGTCAGGCCAACCGCGAAGCCAAGATCACCTGTTTTGCCACACTGGCAGTCATTATTTTCTGGATCCTAGCGGGCTTCGGCCTGTCCGGCTCCGATATGGTCATCTTGGATACACCCGTCTGGGTCCTGGGTGGTTGTATCGCATCCTGGCTGTTCGCCGTGCTGGTATCCTGGTGGTTGGCCAATTATGTAATCCAGGACGTAGACATGGAAGAAAGCACCGCAGCAAAAGGAGGAAATGAGTAATGGGAAATTTCATGAATCTGGCACCGGCCATCCTGTTCCTTGCAGCCCTTCTGTACATCAGCTACTGGGTACAGCAGCAATCCAGCGAAGCCCGTTCTTCCAACTTTGTCAAAGACTATTTTATCGGAGGACGTTCCTTAGGCGGATTCGTCCTTGCCATGACAACCGTTGCGACCTACTCCAGTGTATCCACCTTCGTGGGTGGGCCCGGTGTTGCATGGCAGATCGGCTACGGCTGGCTGTATATGGCCATCGTACAGGCCGTCGTCATCTTCCTGGTCATGGGTGTATTCGGCAAGAAGATTTCCCTGATAGCCCGGGACATTGATGCCGTAACGGTCATTGATATCATCCGCGCCCGGTATAAATCCGATCTCCTGGCCAACATGGCCGCGGTCTTTATCGTCGCGTTCTTCTGCGCCACAATGGTGGCCCAGTTCGTGGGTGCGGCCAAACTGTTTGAAGCTGTCACCGGCTACTCCTACATCACCGGCCTCACCATGTTCGGCATCATCGTGGTCATCTACACCACCATCGGCGGCTTCAAGGGCGTGGCCATCACCGATGCCATCTGCGCCGTAGCCATGATAATCGGCATGAGCATCCTGTTTTACTGCATGCTGGACAAGGCCGGCGGTTATAGCGCCATCATGGCCCACTTCCGTGCCAGCGACCCGGCGATGCTGGAGCCCCTTTCCCGGGGCAAGATGCCGGTTTCCCTATATATCAGCCAGTGGCTGCTGGTAGGCGTCTGCACCCTGGCCCTGCCCCAGTCCGTTGTCCGTAGCATCAGCTATAAAGATACCAAAGCATTGCGGCAGGCTATCATCATCGGCACTATCGTCATCGGCGCGATGACCATCATCGCTACTTGGGTGGGCGTTCTGTGCAAAGGCGTGCTCACCAACCCGGACCTGGCCGCTTACGGCGGCAGCGTGGACAACATCATGCCCCGTACAATCGTCAGCGTCATGAGTCCCTTCTGGGCCGGTGTCGTCATCATCGGACCCATCGCGGCAACGATTTCTACGGTTTCGTCCCTGCTGCTTACTTCCTCTTCTTCTATCATTAAAGACGTATACATGCGGCATCTGGAAAAGAGTGGCAGGAACTTAAGCAACGATGGGGTAAAGCGTCTGAGCATGATATTCACCATTCTTCTTGGTTTCGGTATATACCTGATTTCCATTGCGCCGCCTTCCGTTATTTGGAAAATCAACATGTTTGCCTTCGGCGGTCTGGAAACCGCCTTCTTCTGGGTCATGATCTTCGGTCTGTTCTGGCATAAAGCCAATAGTACCGGTGCCGTCTGTGCCATGTTTGGCGGCGTCGTGGCCTACTGCGTCACCATGGCCCTGGGGTTTAGGGTATTCTCCCTGCACCAGATCACCATCGGTATTTCCACATCCCTTCTCTTTTTCCTTATCGGCAACGCCATGGGAAAGATGCCGGATATAGAAACGCTGAAACTGTTCTTCCCAGATAAATATGAAAACGACTGAACATCAGTACAGAAAGGACGGAGGAATCATGAATTACACAGAACTGATGGAAGCAGCGCGTCCCAAACTGGGAGCCCATTGCAAAGGCTGCCTGACCTGTAACGGCCGGGCCTGCGGAAATAAAATGCCAGGTCCCGGAGCCAAGGGCATCGGCGATACGGCTATCCGCAATTATGACAAATGGAAAGAGATCCGCGTCAACATGGATACCCTGACGGAAAGGAAGCCGGTTGACATGAGCCTTGACTTTTTCGGGAAAAGGCTGAAATATCCGATCATTGCCGGACCGGTAGGCCTTGTCGCTCTTCACTACAGCGATGCGTATTCGGATATAACCTATAACGATGTACTGGTTTCCGGCTGCGCCGCCGAAGGAATCGTCGCCATGACCGGCGACGGGTCAGATCCCACTGTTATGCATGCCGCCTGTGCTGCCATCAAAAAGGCTGGCGGCATGGGAATTCCCACGATAAAACCGTGGGGACCGGAAACCCTGGCGGAAAAGTTCGCCTCTGTCAAAGACAGCGGTGCTTTCGCCTGTGCCATGGATGTAGACGGCGCAGGTCTCCCGTTCCTGAAGGTACTGAACACTTCTGCGGGTTCCAAGTCACCGGAAGAACTGGCTGAGATTATCCGCAACGCTGGGCTGCCCTTTATCGTAAAAGGGATCATGACCGTCAAAGGCGCGCTGAAAGCAAAGCAGGCCGGGGCTTCAGCCATCGTCGTTTCCAACCACGGCGGCCGAGTACTGGACCAGTGCCCGGCCACAGCGGAAGTGCTGCCGGAAATCGTGGACGCAGTACGGGGCGACATGAAGATTCTCGTGGACGGCGGCATCCGTTCCGGAGTGGATATCTTCAAGGCACTGGCCATCGGGGCCGATGCCGTCATCATCGCCCGTCCCTTCGTGACAGCTGTGTATGGGGCCGGTACGGAAGGCATACGTGTTCTGCTGCAAAAACTGGCTGCAGAACTGGAAGATACAATGGAAATGTGCGGCGCCCATACGCTGGAAGAAATTTCCCGCGATATGGTCAGATTGTAACCTCTTATTTCACTGAATGTGCTCCTTTTTTTCATCTTTCAGTGATATGTAACACAATATCAAGTGTTTTTTTGATAATTTTACAAAAAGTTCACAATTTAAGCTTGACACCTGCTTGCAAGGCTGTAAAAAGGCTGGTATTATTATTATAAATACAGGCGTGGTGCGCCTTTGCAATTTTTTAATAAAGGAGCTTTCATCATGAACAAAAAAGAACTTGTTGTAGCTGTTGCAGAAGCAACCGGACTGACCCAAAAAGATGTTGAAAAAGCGTTAAAGGCTATCACCGAAGTAACGGTTGCCGAAGTTGCCAAAAAAGGCAAAGTTCAGCTGATCGGCTTTGGTACTTTTGAAGCCCGTGAACGCGCTGCCCGCACCGGCAAAAACCCGCAGACCGGCAAAGACATCAAGATTGCCGCTGCTACCGTTCCTGCTTTCAAGGCCGGCAAAGCATTTAAAGAAGCTGTCAATGTAAAACCCAAGAAGAAAGCAACCAAAAAAGCGAAAAAATAACTGAGACCTATGGCACCCTGTGGAATCTTCTTCCACAGGGTGTTTTTATTGTCTATAACCCTTTTTCGTGTAACAGCATCACAGAATCATTCCCGATGTAATTCCCGGAACCGTTTTAAATCTTCCGAAAATACAACACCTCCTGCCATTGCTGACAGGAGGTATTTTTTCGGAAAACGCTGATGTAATGAGTTTATATTATTTCTAACGGTTTATTTGCCTGTTCCTTCCTTTTTCAGTGCCGCTTCCAGGGTGCGCCAGGACAGTACGGCACATTTCACCCGGGCCGGCATATTAGAAATATTCTGCAGGGCCACGGCGTCTTCCAGTTCTTCCAGATCATGTTCATCGGTCACTTCCCCCTTGATCATCTGCTGGAACAGCTTTGCAAGGTGTTCTGCTTTTTCTGCCGGCTGCCCCTTGATCAGCCCGATCATCAGGGAAGCAGACGCCTGGGAAATAGCGCAGCCGCTGCCGGTAAAAGCAGCATCTGTCACAATCCCATCCTTTACAGCCAGTTCCAGAGTGATCTCATCCCCGCAGCTTGGATTATGCCCGCGCTCGCAGCAGGTAGGCGATTCCAGATGGTGGCGGTGTTCCGGGTTCCGGCTCTCTTCCGCAATCAATTCCGTGTAAATATCCGCTAATGAACTCACAGGCGCATCACCTTCCTTACTTCTTTCAATGCCGCTATCCACCGGTCAATATCGTCTTTCGTGTTATACAGGTAAAAGCTGGCCCGGCAGGTGGCATTCTGCCCCAGATAGCGCATCAGCGGCTGGGCGCAGTGATGACCCGCCCGGATGGCGACTCCCTGGGCGTCTAATATTGTAGACACATCATGAGGATGGACATCCTTCACATTAAACGTGATGATACCCGTCTTCCGGGCCTTCACCGCATCGCATCCGTACAGTTCAATAAAGGGAAGCTCTCGCAGCTGCGGCAGGGCGTAATCCAACAGTTCCCGTTCAACCTGCTCCACACGCTCAAAAGTAAAATGTTCCAGATACTCGATAGCCGCAATAAGCCCGGCGGCGCCGCCCACATTCTGGGTACCTGCCTCAAATTTGGAGGGAAGCTCCGCAAAGGTCGTCTCCTGCTCCTCCACATACTCGATCATATCCCCGCCCATAAGGAACGGCGGCATCTTATCCAGCAGTTCCTCTTTCCCATACAGTACGCCAATGCCCATGGGGCTCAGCAGCTTGTGGCCGCTGAACGCGAAAAAATCCGCCCCCAGCTCCTGCACATCCACGGCCATGTGCGCCGCACTCTGGGATCCGTCCACCACGCAGACCGCCCCTACGCTGTGGGCTTTATGGGCAATGCGCCGAACATCGTTTACCAACCCCAGCACATTGGAAACCTGCGTAACCGCAACGATTTTTGTCTTTTCTGTGATTTTCGTTTCGATATCCTCTTCCGACAGGGTTCCATCCCCGTTCAGATAGATGTATTTTAGTACGGCCTGCTTCCGACTGGCTACCATCTGCCAGGGCACCAGGTTGCTGTGATGTTCCGCCACCGTAATGACGATCTCATCGCCCGGCTGCACAAAGGTCAGGCCGTAGCTGTACGCCACCAGATTCAACGCTTCCGTGGCATTTTTGGTAAAGATGACCTCTTCCGGCTTTGCCGCATGGATGAACCGCTGCGTCCTTGCCCGTGCCGTCTCATAGATGCCGGTAGCCTGCACGCTGAGCTCATAGGCGCCCCTGTGGGGGTTGGCGTTGCAGCCTCCGTAATATTTGCAGACAGCCTGCACCACGCTTTCCGGCTTCTGCGTCGTGGCGCCGTTATCCAGATATACCAGCGGCTTCCCATTCATCTTCCGCTGCAACAGGGGAAAATCCCTTCGTAATTCAAGATCTGCCATCTGTGATCCTCTCCTCTATACTTCCTGCGACCTCTTCCCGCAATCCCGCATCGGGGATGCGGTCCAGCACCGGTGAGAACATGGCCTGAACCAGTAGTTTCTGTGCTTCTTTTTCATCCATTCCCCGGCTCATCAGGTAAAAAAGCCGGTCCGGGTTCATCCGCCCCGCGCTTACCGCATGATGGCCCGTCACCTCATCCTCGCCGGACATCATCAGCGGCACGCTGCGGTTCCTCACGCCCTCGTCAAGCAGGATGACTTCTTCCCGCTCCCGTCCCGTACTGCCCTTGCTTCCGCGCCGGAAATCCAGCGTACCCCGGAATATCTTATCGCTGGCATCCTGCAAGGCGCCTCGCACCTGCATATTGGCATCCGTATGTTTCCCGATCTGGGAAATTACATAATTCATGTCGATCCGGCGTTCTTTATCGCCAAAATAAACTGCTGACACATCCGCGATAGATCCTTCACCGGCAAGGTCGATCTGCAGCTTCGTCACAGTGTGGGAAGAGCCTGCCTCCACCGCCGTATAACAGATCTTTGCGTTTCTTCCGGCCGTAACCGTGACCGAGCCTGCATATGCCGAATCCGCAGGAACCATCTGCACACAAACAAGGTTCAGGGTTCCCCCTTCAGCCACATCTGCCTGTATTTCCGTAAGCTGTTCTTTCCGGTACACCACCACGGCTTCCATCGTCTCCCCCGCAGGAACATGTATCGTCCTGCAGGCTGTATTCAGTTTTTTCGTGCAGGCGGCGTCTTCTGCTTTTGTGATTTCACCACGGCTTCCGCCGGATGCCTGTTCCGGCCCTTCTGCCAATGCTTCAGGCTGCCGCAGTTCCTTCGGCAGAAGTGCCTCATTTACGCCCAGCCAGCGCCAGGTACGCATGGGAAGCGCACTGAAAATTTCCTGTGCCATTTTTTCTCCTCAACTGTATCCGGCCTTCCTGCCGGTTTTCCTTATCCACGGGATACGAACCCTGAATTGCATGTTCCCTTTCCCTTGGTTCCAATTTATCCCATACTGCCGACCAGTTCCAGGTTGATGAGATTGTTCATCTCCACCGCATATTCCAGCGGCAGCGATTTTGCAATCGGCTCCACAAAGCCCCGGACGATCATCGCCTGGGCTTCTTCCTCATCAATACCCCGGCTGGTCAGGTAAAAGATGGCCTCGTCACTGATGCGCCCGACCTTTGCTTCATGCCCGATCTCCACATCATCAGTCTCGATATCCATGACAGGAAGCGTGTCGCTGCGGCTTTCCTCGTCCAGCATCAGCGACTCGCAGTTCACCATGCATTTTGCGCCTCTGGCGGCCTTTGTCACTTTTACGGCGCTGCGATAGGTAGCCGCGCCGCCGGATTTGGAAATAGTCCTCGTATTGATGTTGGCGCTTGTATGGGGCGCCATCATAACCACCGTAGCCCCCGTATCCAGATTTTGCCCCTTGCTGGCAAAGGTCACGCCGGTAAATTCGCAACGGGCATTTTCCCCGTGCAGGATACTGGCGGGATACAGACAGGAAATATGGGATCCGAAGGATCCGGACACCCATTCGATAAGACCGTCCTTTTCCACCAGGGCCCGCTTGGTATTCAGGTTCATCATGTTGCGGGACCAGTTTTCAATCGTGGAATAACGAAGCCGCGCCCCCTCTTTCACATACAGTTCCACACATCCGGCATGCAGGTTGGTCACATTATAGCGTGGCGCGCTGCAACCCTCAATAAAATGGAGACTGGAATTTTTTTCACAGATGATCAGAGTATGTTCGAACTGCCCCGCCCCTGCCGCATTCAGCCGAAAATAAGACTGCAGCGGAATTTCCACATGCACGCCCTCCGGCACATAGACAAAGGAGCCGCCAGACCAGACTGCGCCGTGGAGCGCGGTAAACTTATGATCCTTGGGCGGGACCAGCTTCATGAAATATTCTTTGACAATATCCTCATATTCGCGTACAGCTGTCTCAAAATCCGTATAGATAACGCCCCGGTCACTCAGCTCCTTCTGCACCCTGTGATACACCACCTCAGAGTCATACTGTGCACCAACGCCGGCCAGGGAAGTCTGCTCCGCCTTCGGGATGCCGAGACGGTCAAAGGTATCTTTGATCTCCTCCGGCACCTCCTGCCAGTTTTCCGCCATCTTCCCCCCCGGGCGCACATAGGTGACAATCTCGTCCATATTCAACTCCGAGATGTCCGGTCCCCAGACCGGAAGCGGAATCTGGTGATACTGCTCCAGCGATTTGAGCCGGAAATCCAGCATCCATCCGGGATCCTGCTTCTGCCGCGAAATATCCCGGATGATATCCTCCGTCAGACCCCGTTCCGTTTTGTAAACAGAATGGTCCTCATTCCGGATATCATACAGGGTACGCTCTATATCTTCTACAAATGTCTTTTTCTGTTCCATGCCTTTTGCCTCTTACTGCGCCGTCATCATTTTCAGGGAACCGCTAACTGTCCGAATCCGTTCCGGCTGATCCGGTCAATCAGTTCCGGCCCGCCCTCTTCGACGATCCTGCCCTGCATCAAAACATGCACCCGATCCACCTGCAGCTTTTCCAGGATGCGCGTGTTATGAGTAATAATCAGGCAGGCATTATTTTCATTATGGAATTTCCGGATGCCGGCGGAAACGATCTGCACCGCATCCACATCCAGCCCGGAGTCCGTTTCATCCAGAAGCGCGAGCTTCGGATTCAGCATCAGCAGCTGTAAAATCTCATTCCGTTTCTTTTCCCCGCCGGAAAAACCAACATTCAGATCCCGCTCACTGTAGGACGGGTCGATCTTCAGCTCCTCCATCATCGCCTTCAGTTCTTTCCGGAACGCAAAAATACGCTGGAACTTTCCCGTCACAGCCTGCTTTGCCGTTCGCAGCATGTTTTCCACGGTGATGCCGGGAATCTCTTCCGGCGTCTGGAAGGATAAAAAGATTCCTTCCCGCGCCCGTTCAAAGGTTTTCAGCGCAGATATATCCCTTCCATCGAAAAAGATACTGCCCTCTGTCACCTTGTAACCGGGATGCCCCATGATTACGTTCATAAGCGTCGATTTCCCGGAACCGTTGGGACCCAGGATCACATGGACCTCACCTTTATGCACAGTAAGGCTAACGCCTTTTATAATCTCCCTGTCTGCCGCGCCAGCGTGAAGATTGCTAATTTCCAATAATTTTTCTGCCATGATGATAACTCCTTTTAATTCATATCATTTTTATATGAATTACGTATATTTTATCTCTCATGCGACAGATTGTCAAGGCGGGAAGCTAAATTTCATCTTCGGCAGCGCTCCTGTCCATAAAATGAATGGCGCAGCCATTCAAAAAGCATACCGACAGGTATACAGAGATTCAGACCAGTCCCCTTAACATTTTTTAGAAAAAACTTGACTAAATCAACTTAAAGTGTTATTATTCTTTCATAAATTTACAAAGCCTGCTTCGCGCGCACAGGCCTTGCAGATTTGTCAAATCAATTCGTACGAGACATCGGCGTCTGATTGTGACCACTCACAATCAGACGCTTTTTTTCGTATCAAAAAAGAAAGGATCGGATCACTATGAAAACTTTGGGCAGCTTACTGGGCCGGCTTCTATTCACTTCCGTCTTCCTCTGTCTGTTCCCTGCGGGTGTTTTTGCGGCGGATACGGTTACCCAGCGTTACTCCTCCGCGGATACCATTTGGGTATTACTGGGCGCAGCCCTTGTATTTTTTATGCAGCCCGGCTTTGCCATGTGTGAAACGGGACTGACCCGGGCAAAAAATGCCGGCAACATCGTTATGAAGAATGTCATGGACTTTGCATTGGGCACCCCGGCTTTTTGGATCCTCGGCTTCGGCCTCATGTTCGGAACCGACATCAACGGTATCATCGGCGCCCCCGATTTTTTTGTCACAAACTTCAACGTGCCGGATGACGCCGGTTTTCCCAGCACTGCCTTCCTGATCTTCCAGACAGTCTTCTGCGCCACAGCGGCGACTATCGTTTCCGGTTCCATGGCAGAACGGACAAAATTTTCTTCATATTGCATTTACAGCATTGCCATCAGCCTGATCATCTATCCGATTTCCGGCCACTGGATCTGGGGCGACGGCTGGCTTGCCCAGATGGGCTTCCATGATTTTGCCGGTTCCACAGCCGTACACATGGTGGGCGGCGTGTGCGCATGCATCGGCGCATACCTGCTGGGCCCCCGTATCGGCAAATACAACGAAGACGGCACCGTCAACGCAATTCCCGGCCACAGCCTGCCTCTCGCGACACTGGGCGTATTCATCCTCTGGTTTGCCTGGTTCGGCTTTAATGGCTGTTCCACCGTCAGCATGACCGGCGACGAAGCGATCCAGTCTGCCGCGCACATTTTTGTGACCACCAACATGTCTGCTGCCATCGCTACCTGCACAGTTATGTTCCTGACCTGGATACGTTACGGAAAGCCCGATGTCTCTATGACGCTGAACGGCGCCCTGGCCGGTCTGGTAGCCATTACCGCGGGCTGTGACCTGGTCTCTGTCCCCGGTTCCTTTATCATCGGCGCAATCGCGGGCATCGTTGTGGTATATTCGATTGAATTCATCGACCAGAAGCTGAAGATCGACGATCCCGTAGGCGCCATTTCCGTACACGGTGTCTGCGGCGCGTTAGGCACGATCCTGACAGGACTGCTGGCAGAACAGGACGGCTGGCTGTACAGCGGCGACCCCCATTTCTTTACCGTGCAGGTCACCGGTGTCATCGCCGTTATCCTGTATGTGGCAATCGCGGCCGGCATTGTATTTAAGACGATCAAGTCTACCGTCGGGCTGCGTGTAACAGCCAAGGAAGAAATTTCCGGCCTTGATTTTGAAGAGCACGGCCTGCCTTCCGCTTACGCAGATTTCATGCCCGCACCGGAACACCTGTCCCCCACGGCCGGGATAACTCTCAGCGCAGATGCCGGTACCGGTTCCGCAGATGCTGCTTCATTCCATACGCCGCCTGTGCGCCCTGCAACACCCGACGGTCATGCCTATACCCTTGTGACCATCATCACATCCAAAGACCGGTTCCTTCCGCTGAAGGTCGCTCTGGAGGCCATCGGGATCACCGGCATGACCGTAACGGAAGTCCACGGTTATGGAATACAAAAAGGCCATACAGAACTGTATCGCGGTGCTTCCGTGGCATCCCGCCTGCTTCCAAAGATCCGGCTGGACATCGTTGTATCCGCCATTTCCCCCCGCACCATCATTGACATAGCCAAAAAGATCCTTTATACAGGAAAATACGGCGACGGAAAAATTTTTGTATCGTCCATTGACAACGTAGTGAAAATCCGTACAGGCGAGGAGGGATTCGATGCGTTACAGGATTATCCCCTCACCGAAAACGGGAACAAGTAATAAAAGAGATTTGACATTTTATCTGCCGCATGGTAAAGTTAACCTGTAAGTTGTCAAAGCAGACAAAGACATTCCGTCTTTGTCTGCTTTTTTGTTTGGAACCCGCCGGGAAAGCTGTTCCTGATGCTCCAATCTCACTTAATCAGCAATTCCCAAATTTTAAAATGAAAGAAGCGGCATGATATGGATAAACTGAAAGAAGAATGCGGTGTCTTCGGTATTTTTGACCCGGACGGCAAGGATGTCGCCCACTCAATCTATTACGGACTGATGGCGTTGCAGCACCGGGGACAGGAAGCCTGTGGCATGGCAGTTTCCGATACTGCCGGACCTGTGGGAAACTACCGGTGCGTCAAGGATGCCGGGCTGGTCAGCGAAGTCTTTCATGAAAAAAATCTGAAAGAGATAAAAGGAAACCTGGGTATCGGCCATGTGCGATATTCCACCACCGGCGGCTCCCGCCCGGAAAATGCCCAGCCCCTTGTCATTTCCTATATTAAGGGTACCCTGGCGCTGGCCCATAACGGAAACCTCGTCAACACCACCGACCTGAAATGGGAGCTGATACAGAACGGGGCCGTGTTCCACACCACCACCGACTCTGAAGTCATCGCATTTTATCTGGCAAGGGAACGGGTCCATACCCAATCGGTCCAGGAAGCCGTGGCTGCAACAGCCCGCAAATTATCCGGTGCTTATGCGCTGGTGATCATGAGCCCGAAAAAGCTGATCGGCATGCGGGATCCCTACGGCCTGAAGCCGCTGTGCCTTGGAAAACGGGAAAACTCCTATATCCTGACATCGGAGAGCTGCGCATTGGAAAGTGTAGGCGCGGAATTCATACGCGATGTGAAACCGGGAGAACTGATCGCTATTTCCGCCTCGGGAATCGAATCGTCCTTCCCCCTGGCTAAAGAGCGTTGCGCCCACTGCATCTTCGAATACATTTATTTTTCCCGCTTGGACAGCCATTTGGACGGCATCAGCGTCTACGATGCACGGATCGCGGCCGGCAAGGCACTGGCCAGATCCCATCCGGTTACCGCCGACCTGGTGACAGGCGTGCCCGACTCCGGACTGCCGGCGGCGAAAGGATATGCGGAACAGTCCGGGATTCCTTTCGGCATGGCTTTTCACAAAAATTCATATATCGGCCGGACCTTTATTAAGCCTTCCCAGACAGAACGGGAGAACAGCGTACACATCAAGTTGAGCGTGCTGACAGCCGCGGTAAAAGAGAAACGCGTTGTCCTGGTGGATGATTCCATCGTCCGGGGGACGACCATGAAAAACCTGGTACGCATGCTGAAAGGAGCAGGCGCCCGTGAGGTGCACATCCGCATCAGTTCCCCGCCTTTCCGCTTCCCCTGCTATTTCGGCACGGATGTTCCTTCCGGGGATGAGCTGATTGCCAACCGGTATTCCCTGGATGAAATCCGTCAAATGCTGGGGGCCGACTCATTAGGGTATCTGAGTCTGGATGACCTGTCGGACATGGTGAACGGCCTGCCCGTATGCCGCGGCTGTTTTGACGGCAAATATCCTATGGTAATACCCGAACCGAAAGAACTTCCCTTCTGGTGCGGGGAATAATATCGCCGCAGCACGAAGCAATTTGAAGATCAGGACAACAGAAATGGAAAAGTATTGGCAGCCGCGAAGGAATGATATGCATTCCAGCGGCTGCTTTTTTATCGTGATACATATTCATGAACCGCATCCACCAGGTTTTTCACCGCAGCAGAAGGGTTTTTTGCGTACAGAAGGCCATACGGCATTTTATAGGGCCATTCCACAGGAACGGTAACCAGCGAAGGGTGCAGGTTTTCCCAGATATCCAGGGTTTCCATGATATATCCCTTCTGTTCGCAGAGATTGAATGCGGATATGTCATAGTAGCCATTAAAATCAACGATACGGATTTTCGGATGATCGCGCAGGATTTCATCCCGCAGCCCGTCCAATACATAAGATTCCCCGCGGTTCAGCAGCATCAGGGATTCATTTTCCAGATCCTCCCAGCGGAGGATCTTCTTTTTTGCCAAAGGATGCTTTCGTGACATAGCTATTTCCACCCGGCAGGAGCCAAAAGGACAAAATCCGTATTCCATAAGAAGTTTCACCGATCCGCAAGGGGAAACAAAGCAGTCGATGGTGTCTCCCAAACCGTGGAGCATGTTTTTCAGGCCATCGATGCCGTCATGAAAAGATATAATGCTGAACTGAACATTCCGTCTGTCGTTTTCCATCCCTTCCCACAGTTCCACCAGCCGAGCAGCCGGCCGCATCATGGAGGCGCCGACACGGATCGTCACCGTCTCAGGTCTGCCGGCTTCCCGCGCCTCCCGGATGGCATCCTCTGACATGCGCAGGATCTTCCGCGCGTTCTTCTGGAAACTTCTGCCTGCATCGGTGAGCACGACCCCGTGGCTTGTGCGCCGGAACAATGGTACGCCCACGCTTGCTTCCAACGCATTGATCTGATTCATCACAGACACCCTGGAAACATACAAACGGGATGCAGCGGCAGAAAAACTTCCACTCTCCGCCGTCTGCAAAAATGTCTTCACGCAGGACTGCAGCATATTGATCCTCTCCTCTTTTACGGTGTTAAGAATATATTAACGCCATGTTAACATATTGGACTCTTCCCTGTCAAACACAAGAAGGGTATCATGATACGAAAAAGAACGGCCAAAACAGCTGGGCCGTCGGGGATGGTACTGTTTATTAAGAGGCTGGATAAAAGCAGAAAGGGGTTTAATTATGAAAAAGACAATTTTTGTAATCGGCGCAGGCAAAGGGCTGGGGAACGGCGTTGCAAACAAGTTTGCCTCCGAAGGATTCCGCGTCGTCCTGATGGCGAGAAACGGGTCGCGCCTGCAGGAGTATGCTGCGGACTTTGCCGCCAGGGGCTTCGAGGCGCATACCCAAACTGCTGATGTAACAGATTTTAAAGGGTTTGCAGTATCCTTCCAAAAAGCAGTGGCGGCTTACGGCGTACCGGATGTTGTGTTCTACAATGTAGGCATCACGGCACCGGATGACAAGGAAACGCTGGATGCCAATACACTGGTGGAACACTATATTGCTGATGTTGCAGGAGCCTATCACTGCATCCGTCTGGCCGATACAGCGGAATTCGCAAAAAAGAACGGCGCCATCCTTATAACCGGAGGCGGCCTGGCCCTCCAGCCCTATGCCGATTACCTGCCCCTTTCCATGGACAAGGCCGCCCTTCGCGCCATGGTACAGGCCCTTGCACCCGTGCAGCGCGAAAAAGGCATCTATATCGGCACCGTACAGGTGACGGGATGCATCGGGTCAAATGAGTATTTTTCTCCCGGATCCATCGCCGAAGAATTCTGGAAGCTGTATAAAACACGGGAAACAAACGAAACCGTATATTAATCACATTCACATCTAATGAAAGAAGGATAGATAAACAATGAAAACAAGAAAGCTGCGCGACCTTACCGTATCAGCCATAGGCATGGGCTGCATGGGCTTTACCCACGCATATGGCGACAGACCGTCCGAAGAAGACGGTATCCGCGCCGTACATACGGCTTTCGAACTGGGCTGCAACTTCTTTGACACAGCAGAGATGTATTCTTATTTTAAAAACGAGGAATTTGTTGGGAAGGCACTGAAAGGATTACCGCGGGACAAAATCATTATCTCCGACAAGTTCTGGCCGACGCCGCTTCCGGGACAGGATATGCCGGAAGGAAAACTGTCAGAGGCCGGCATACGCAAAGACATCGAAGGGTCGCTGCGCCGCCTGCAGACGGACTATATTGACCTTTATACGGAGCACCAGATGGAAGAAGGCAGCGAAGAGCAGGTGGCCGAGATTATGGGAAAGCTCATCAGGGAAGGCAAGATTCGTGCCTGGGGACAGGCATCGCCGACACTGGAACAGGTAAAAAAGGCCCATGCCATCACACCGATCACAGCTATTCAGAGCGAATATTCCATGATGGAACGAAAATGGGAAAAGGACGTCCTTCCGTTTTGCCGTGAGCAGGAAATCGGTTTTGTTGCCTTCGCCCCCATGGCAAATGGATTCCTGTCAGGTAAATTCAGCGCAACGGATACCTTCCAGAAAAATGATCTTCGCACGGTGATCACGCGTTTCAACAAAGAGAATATGACAGCGAATGAACCGCTTCTTGCGTTGGTACGGAAGTTCGCAGCGAAAAAAAACTGCACCCCCGCACAAATCGGTCTGGCATGGGTGCTGGCCTACGGTGATTTTGTGGTGCCGATCCCGGGTATGCGGAAGAAGGAACGTATTGTGGAAAACCTCGGCGCCGCAGATGTGGTGCTGTCAAACGAAGAATACGCCGCCCTTAATACAGAATTATCCAAAATTAAAATCTACGGTACCCGCGACAATAAAGACATCGCAAAGCTGGGGACCGTGCCGGAAGATACCGGGAAATAATAAAATCAGGTACAGATTCTGATTTACAGAAACAGTTTTATACTCATACGCCCCATGAGAAAACGCGTTGCGAAAATAATTTCGCAACGCGTTTTGTGTCTTTCCCCAGATATCGAAGTGCTCCTTCCCCTACTCAACCGTAACCGACTTGGCCAGATTCTTTGGCTTGTCGATATCGCATCCGTTCTCCCTGGCGACATAATAAGCCAGCAGCTGCAACGGTACGATTTCCACCACGGCGGAAAACAGGGCGTCCACATCCGGTATAAACATAAGGTCGTCCGCGACGGAAAGAATCTTCTGGTTGTTCCGGAAGGTCAGCGCCAGAACCTCGGCCCCCCGGGATTTTACTTCCACGATGTTGCTCAGCGTCTTCTCCATAATGGACCGGTTGCAGCACAGCGCCACCACAGGCTGGTGTTCCTCGATCAGCGCAATGGTACCGTGTTTTAATTCTCCTGCCGCGTAGGCTTCCGCATGCAGATAGGAAATCTCCTTCAGTTTCAGCGCGCCTTCCAGGGCGATAGCATAATCCGTATTCCTTCCGATGAAGAAAATGGATTTGCTGCCGTGATATTTCTTTGCCAGCGCCGGTATACCGGAATTCAGGTCGAAGGCCTGCTGGATCTGGCGAGGCAGGGCCTGCAGTGAATGGATCAGCTGCTTCTCCCTGCCGGCAATAAGACCCATTTTATCCGCCAGGTACACGGCCAGCATATACAGAACCGAGACCTGCGTGGTATAACCCTTCGTTGTCGCAACGGCGATCTCCGGTCCCGCCCAGGTGTAGATTGTGTAATCAGCCAATTTGGCCACGGAACTGCCCACCACATTGACGATTGCCAGCGACCTGGCCCCTCTGTTCTTGCATTCTTTTAGCGCCGCAATCGTATCCGCCGTTTCACCGGACTGGGAGATGACAATCAAAAGCGTGTGCCCGTCAATGATCGGATCGCTATAACGAAGTTCGCTGGCCAGTTCCACCACCACCGGGATACGGCACAGCTTTTCGATGGCGTATTTCCCGGCACAGCCTGCATAATATGCCGAACCGCAGGCCGTTATGATTATTTTGCGGATATTCTGGATCTCGTCGGAAGATAAGCCCAGTTCCTCAAAGAACACCCTGCCGTCACGGATCCGGGGAGCAATCGTCGCTTTCACGGCACCGGGCTGCTCCATGATCTCCTTGAGCATAAAATGCTCATATCCGCCCTTTTCCGCCGCCTGTACATCCCACAGGATACGGGTTGCCTTGCGGCTGACAGTCTGCCCCGTGCAGTCAAAGATCCGGATGCTTTCTTTAGATAATTCAGCGAACTCGCCGTCTTCCAGATAGATCACGTTACGCGTATGATTAACAAGTGCCGTTACATCAGAGGCGAAAAAGTTTTCCCCCAGCCCGATACCAAGGATCAGCGGACTCGACTCCCTGACAGCATAAATCTTACCCGGTTCTTCGGAGCAGATGACACCCAGCGCATAGGAACCGCGAAGTCTGTTTGTCGTACGGATCAGCGCCTCCCGCACATCACCGCGGTAGAACATTTCAATCAGATGGACGATGACTTCCGTATCCGTCTCGCTTTCAAAATGGTATCCGTCGCGGATCAGTTCCTCCCGAAGGGACATATAATTTTCGATAATGCCGTTGTGCACCACGGCAAATTTTCCGTCGTTGCTCATATGGGGATGGGCGTTTTCTTCTGTCGGAGCACCGTGTGTAGCCCAGCGGGTATGCCCGATGCCGGTCGTGCCTGGTATGTCAAGCCCGTCCCGGGTCTTCTCACACAGATTGGCAATCCGTCCCGTCACTTTTTGGACCGTGATTTTCTGTTCGTTCATGACAGCAATTCCCGCAGAATCATACCCGCGGTATTCCAGCTTTTTCAACCCTTCCAAAAGGATCGGCGCCGCGTTCTGCGCCCCGGTAAATCCAACGATTCCACACATACAGACTTCCCCCTGAAATAATAATTCATTGCTTTCCAGCAACATTCTTTTGTATCTAATAAAAAAAACAACAAGGCCTTTGGGAAAATACACAACATCCTTGTTGTTTATGGTGTTATTGTAATACCATTTTATTCTTTTGTAAAGCGGAATGTTAGCAGGAGACAAGAGCCGGAAATACCAGCGGCAGCGGTGCCCTGTTTTATCGACAGTCCATTATCGGTTTCCGGTTGAACCGGCGCCTGCCTGCCGGAAAGTCAGGAACCATCAGGGAGCCGGGAATATTCTGCCAGGCGCTGAAGATTGCACCGCTGATCACGTATACAAAAAAGCGCCGCATGAGGAATCGCCAACTCATTCAAAGTGCCGCCACGGCCTGTTGGATCCGTTCCAGCGCCTCCTGCAGCACGCTTCTTGGGCAGGCCGCATTGATACGCTGGAATCCTTTTCCCGCCGCGCCGAAGATTGCGCCGCTGTCCAGCCACAGGCCGGCTTTTTTTACAATGAGCTCTTCCAGTTCGGAATCGGCAAGTCCCAGCCCGCGGCAATCCAGCCACAAAAGGTAGGTTCCTTCCGGTTCGATCAGTTTGATCTGCGGAATGTGTGTCTTCAGGAAATTCCCGGTAAAATCGATGTTTCCGCGAATATACGCCCTGACCTCATCCAGCCAGGGAAGACCGTACTGATACGCCGCTTCGCATGCAACCAGGCCCAGTGTGTTCAGCTGGCTGTAACCCGCCGCATTGATTTCATGTTTGAACTTTCTGCGCAACCTATAATTTGGAATGAAAATATTGGAAATCTGCAGCCCTGCCAGATTGAAGGTTTTGCTGGGCGCTGTGCAGATGACAGCGTTTTCTGCAAAGGCTTCCCCCAAAGACGCATACGAAATATGGGGCCGGTCCGTCCAGACAAAATCTTCATGAATCTCGTCCGCTACTACAGTTACATTATGTTTGTGACAAACAGCAGCGACAGTTTTCAGCTCTTCCGCGGTCCAGACCCGGCCCGCCGGATTATGGGGACTGCACAGTAAATACAGTTTTACCTCGTTTTCGATAATCTTTTGTTCAAAATCAGCAAAATCGATTTCATATCGTCCGTCTTTCAGGACCAGATCGCTGCTCACCCTGCGGCGTCCGTTATCCAAAATCACTTCGCTGAACGGATAATACACCGGCTGCTGGATCAGCACCGCGTCACCAGGTTCTGTAAAGGCCTTTACCGCCATGGCCAGCGCGAACACCACGCCCGGTGTCTGCAAGAGCCACTCCTTTTGGATCTGCCAGCCGTGCTGTTCCCTGAACCATTTCTCCAGCACACGGTACAGCCGCTCAGGGTCGGATTCACTGTAACCGAAAATACCGTGGGCCGTCCGTTTCTGTATCGCCTCAATGATAGGCCGGGCCGTGGGAAAATCCATGTCCGCCACCCACAGGGGCAGAATGTCTTCCGGATACCCGCGCCGGACTGCGGCGTCGAATTTCAGGCAGTCTGTATGATGCCGGTCAATAATTGTATCAAGATCCATGGAACCCTCCGTATCTATTCCTTTGATGAATCAAATCGCCTGCACCGGGACACGTTTCCATTGCGGTACTGCAGGGGGGTATCCATCCTGCAAAACATCGTGTGCCGCACAAGTTACGCTTCCTGCGCAGCAGCGGCAAATGCCTGCGCTAAATCCGCAATAATATCTTCCGGAGCTTCCAAACCGACAGAAAGCCGCAACAGGCGCTCATTGATTCCTTTTGCCAGCGCTTCCTCGCGAGGCACATCGGAATGGGTCTGCAACAGCGGATAGGTCAGCAGCGTTTCCGTACCGCCCAGGCTTTCCGCAAACAGAACCAATTTCAATTTGGATAGCACGCTGCGGGCAAACGTTTCCGACTCTGCTTCAAAAGAAATCATGCCGCCGAAGCCGCTCACCTGTTTTTCATTTGCATCATAACGGGGCGAATCCTCCAATCCCGGATAAAACACCTTTTTGACCTGCGGCTGCTGCTTCAGCCATTTTGCAATCTGCAGGGCCGAAGCTGCATGCCGTTCCATCCGTAGCGGCAGTGTTTTCAGCCCCCGCAGCAACAGCCAGCTGTCAAAAGGAGATAATACGGCCCCGATGGTATTCTGCAGGAATTTGACCTTTGCCGTATCTTCCTCATTTTTCGTCACCAGGATTCCTGCCAGCAGGTCGTTGTGGCCGCCCAGATATTTTGTACCGCTGTGCAGGACGATATCCGCGCCAAGCAGCAGCGGTTTCTGGAAATACGGGGTCAGAAATGTGTTATCCACAATCACTTTCAGGTTCCTGGCATGCGCCCATTCGCTGATTGCGCGAAGATCCGTAATCTGCATGGTAGGGTTGGACGGCGTTTCGATATATACGGCTTTTGTATCTGGCCGGTACGCTTTTTCCACGGCCTCCAGATTGCCGGTGTCCACTTCGGTATAGGCCAGTCCGTTCTTACGGGAAACTGCATTGAAGTACCGTATCGAGCCGCCGTATAAATCGGCCGTAACGATAAAATGATCCCCCGGTTGAAACAGTTCCAGCAGGCAGGCCAGGGCCGCCATGCCGGACGCAAACGCGAAGCCGTTCGTACCGCCCTCCAATGCTGCCAGGCAGCGTTCCACACTTTCCCGCGTCGGGTTCTGCGTGCGGATGTAATCATACCCGGTGCTCTGCTGTACGCCGGGATGGGCATAGGCTGTCGTTGTATAAATCGGAGCGGTCACGCTCCCTGTACAGTCCGGTTTGTA
>CAJOKZ010000023.1 GCA_905235335.1 uncultured Succiniclasticum sp. | reverse complement strand
ATTATCTCTTTTTCTTTTTTCATTTTTTTCGCAGGCATTACAATAAATCAATTTGTAAAAACGAATCTGCGCCCCTGCCGGGCTTTGTGGTTTTCGAGGGAAGGGGGACGCTGGGAACGGAACCGGAACTCTGATAACACAAATGCGGCAGAAACGCAGATACTAATTTCAAAAAATTTAGACGGAAATTTTATTATTTTTTTGTTTTTTTTATTATACCATAAAACAGTAACATTTCCACGCTTATTTTTTATCAATTCTCATTGAGTAAAACCTGTTGCCCGTTAAACACTTCCTTTAACTTTCTCTTCAAAATCACAGGAGTCTTATAATACATTTGTCACGATCACGCAATCGTTTTCTGAAGGGGTATCATATAGGGAACCGGGATACTTTTTCTTCACTCATTTTTATATTTTTCTTCTGCTGCTTCTGCACACACAAAGCGCTGGTTCTGGCTGGACGGTTTGTCCGGGATGCTCAGTCTCACCAGTCCTTTTTCAATTAACGGATTCACATACGTCTGCATTGCATAGGTCGGAGATTGCAGTCCCAAAAAAGCAACGACTTCCTGTCTGCTTCGCGGCACATTCATAAACCGCAGCAGGGCTTTGTCTTTTTCCGTAAGCTGCACATCAGGCAACGGCCTGTCCGGTGCGGCCCCGTTATACAGAATTACAGCAAAACTCCCCCGTTCATCCAGAAATACCGGGTCGCGCAGTCCGTAATCCGCCATGGCGCGGCGTATGGTCGGTATTCCGGAGTACCGGTTCTCTGTAATCCCCAGCGTTTCCAAGGCTCTGGCCAGCGCCGGGTTCCGGGTATCCGGCTGCAATTTGCCCAACTGGTCCACCCGCAGCCTTCCGTAAATCCCGCCGGGGTTTGTAATCGCGATCCGGTCCGGATACATAATAATCCGGATGGGCATTCCTTCCGTATGCACGCTGTAATCCCGGTGAACCAATGTGTTCAGAATTGCTTCCCTCACGGCGGTAACAGGATAATCAGCCCGGTCTTCCCGTCTCCCGGTATTTGGGTCAATGATCGTTTTAGTCCGGATATTTTTTCTGACAAACGCAATGGCCTGCTCCAGCATTTCCGGAATGGTTCCTTCCATACGCTGGTTATCCAAAAAACGCTCTCCCGCCTGTCCTACTTCGCCCATTTCTTTCCCGGGCAGCGCCACCGCCGTAATGCACAGCTGCGGAAAATAAGCCTGGGGGTAACGGCCAAAAAGCAAAAGCGCGCTCAACGTAACCTGCCTGTCGCGGGTAATGCCCATCAGTTCATATATTTCTTCATCGGCCAGCGCGCTCAGATTTTTCTTTTCTTTTTTGAGCCTGATGATATATTCCTCTGCCAGCGTCCGGTCCAGTGCAGATAAAGTGGCGCGGGGAACAGGCCGTATGTCATCCTGATACTTTTTACGAAATGCTTCATAGCTGTACACTTCGTATTCAGTCATCGGCTCGTCGCTGTCGCCGACGCGTACATGGGAACCTTTTAACCGGCCCTGTCCTTTATAGTAACAGGGGCGCTCCGAAATATCAGCGCCGGGAATTTCCGCAGAAACAAAAAACTTCCCCTCTTTTTCCGCAACGGACAGCAAAGGACGGACAGGCGGCTCCATCTGAAGACACTGTTCAACAATTTTTTTCTGCAGATCCTGCGGATCGTAAACGCCGCACT
Organism: uncultured Succiniclasticum sp.; assembly: GCA_905235335.1. Lineage (GTDB taxonomy): Bacteria > Bacillota > Negativicutes > Acidaminococcales > Acidaminococcaceae > Succiniclasticum. The sequence continues at coordinate 20,201 of CAJOKZ010000023.1, read as the reverse complement.
CCGTGTAATTATTTTCTTCGTCCACGCCAAAAAGGATCGTCCCGCCTTCCTCCTGATTGGAAAAAGCAGACAATGTATCGTACAGGCGCCGGGGGCATCCCAGTTTAGCCGCCTTGATTTCCAACGTCTGGGTTTCACACTTGTATTTTTGTATTTTATTTAACGTTTCCAACAATTCATCCGTTGTCATTTTATTTTCACCTCTTTTCTTTAAGATTTTACTATATTTAATTTTAGTTTTCAAGGAAAAATTAAATTCTTTTTAAGTTTTTATTTTATTTTTTATTTTCAGTTTCAGATTTTTCCCGATTCATTTTAGTTTTCTCTGTCTATTTCTTAATCTTTTGGCAGAAAGTTATTGACACAATCTTGCAGAATCAGAATATACAGAAATATAAATATCCCGGCTCCGAATACAGGGAACCGGGATACCCGCTTGTTTTATGTTTTGATTTTTACCCCTTCGCGTCTTCCACTTCATACACTTCCGGCGCGCCGTTTGCGCCTACGCGGCAGGTCAGCCGTTTTCCGGGCGCAAAGCCGCTGCCCGGCAGGGCCGTCATGTAAAACTGCTGGGGATTGGTCATCACATACCAGTCCTCACCGTTGTTTCCGACCATATCCGAAATAAAACGCGTCATGGCGTACTCGCCTGCAAAAACAGGTTCATTGCCCAGTGCGTACACCCGCAGGGCATGCTGTCCGTTTTCTTTTTCATAATCCACATACAGGTAGCGCCGTTCCTTTTCATCAAGCTGGCTGCTCACGAAGGTGGCGCGGATTTTTTTTGCATAAAATTTATCCTTGAGCTGTTCGCCGCAGTAATCGATGAGCAGTTCTTCCCTGTCATTCATCACTGCCAGTCTGTCTCCGCGCGGGCTGTCGCTTAAACGTACGGGCAGGTAGCCGGGAATTTCCATGCAATAGGCTTGGGGGGCCCGCCATTTAATCGCCCCGGTGTACTGACTATGTTTGAAAATGTCGGGCCTCTCGGAATACAGCAGCGTAGTCGTGAAAACGCCTTCCGCATAGGAACCGAGGATGTACGGATTGAAATAGAAAGTCACGCCCCGGGGATCCATGGTCCAAAGCAGATGGCCGTCCTTTGCCAGCTGGTCTACCATTTCCCGCATGCCGGAACCGTTGCTTTCCTGGAAAGACGCCTTGGGATAATCGAACATGAGCTGCTGCTTGATGGCATTGGTCATGGCAGTGGGGCTTGTGAAAATATCCGTCAGCTGCATCTCCTTACCAGTGTAGGTATCGAAGGTTTTGCCTGTATAGCCGTACATGCCATGGACGCCGCCCATATAGCTGTACCCGAATTCCAAAAGGCTCACCACCAGGGAATCCGCCCGGCGTACATAGATATCCCCGTAATTCTCAAAAGCAGGAAAGGATGTAGCGCCATATTTCGCCCGTTGGCTGTGGTCCAATTTAGCGTCGGCCAGCATTTTTTTGCTTGATGCGGCGAATTGTTTGCTTTCATTTGCAGTGTAGGCATCCAATGCTTTGTTAATGTTCGGCTCAAAAGGAACGGGGCCGGTCACCCGTATGCCAGTCCAGCGGGCGCGGAGCAGTTCGCCTTTCTCATCGCTGTCCACCCTGTGTTCCGTACGGGTGACAAGCGGAATGTAGTGCAGGCCCAGCTGGTAATCCACGCCGTTGCCTTCGGCAAAAGCGGGACGTGAAAAACCGATGCAGGCAGCAACGCGGTTACCTGCAACGCCTGATCCCGCACTGACGTCGGTGCTTATTCCCATTTCGAAAACAGGCGCGGCGGCAAAGGTAAACGCAGCAGCCAGTGCAACAGCGGACAGTTTCATTTTGTTCATGGCGACACCCTCCGTTTCATTTTCTGCTTATTGCTTTCAGTTTTTTCTGTGCTTGATAAGATAATTATAACATTGTACACACGACAATTCAAATCATCATATACCACCAGTTTTTATAATTTGTCCCTTTCATCTTTTCAGCAACGCCACTGCCAAATCATTCACATTCGTACCTGTGGGACCGGTCACGATCAGCCCGCCGATGGCTTCCAGCGCATGGTATGAATCATTTTCCCGCAGCATGCTGTCATAATTGATCCCTTTTTCTTCAAAGGCAGCGAAACTTTCCCCGTCCACATAGCCGCCGGCCGCGTCGGTAGGCCCGTCTGTTCCGTCGCTGTCAACGGAGAAGATCGCAGCGCCTTCCAGCCCGGCAATACCCTGTGCGGCTGCCAGCGCCAGTTCCTGGCTCCGTCCCCCGGTGCCGTACCCGGTGACACGGACAACGGTTTCACCGCCGGCGATGAATGCCAGAGACTGTTTACTGCCGGCATGGCTTTTCAATATACTGGCCAGGAAGCTGCCCGCCGAACTGGCTTCGCAGCATAGTTCATCGGTCAGGACGAAGGGTTTATACCCCATCGCTTCCACCGTCCGCGCCGCTGCGGCACAAAGTTCCTTCACCGAACCGTTGACATGGGTTTCTATATTGTTCAGCTCTTTCGGTGTTTCCTTATCCAAAAGCGCTGCCGCTTCCGGCGATACACCGATCTTATATTTTTCCACGATAGCCCTGGCCTGTCCGCAGGTGCTGCTGTCCGGATATGCCGGCCCGCTGGCGATGCTGTCCAACGGGTCGCCCAGTACATCGCTCAGAACGATACTCAGCACCTTTGCCGGATCGCAGGCCAAGGCAAACCGCCCCGCCTTCACACCGCTCAAGCGTTTCCGGATCTTGTTCACCTCCACCACATCCGCGCCGCTGTTCAGCAGCTGCATCGTGATGCGCTGCAACTCCTCACCGGGGATCAGCGGCAGTTCAAACAGGGAACTTCCGCCGCCTGACACAAGGAAGACCACCGTGTCCTCCGGCGCCAGTCCCTTTACCAGTCCCAGCGCCTTTTCCGTCGCAGCGAAGCTGTTTTCATCCGGAACCGGATGCCCTGCCTCACAACACTCCACGCCCGGAATCGCCCCTTTGACATGTCCGTATTTTGTGATGACGATACCGGCGTCCACCTGCCCCAGCACATCCACCGCCGCCTTTGCCATCTGCCAGGACGCCTTGCCGATGGCAACTAAAATTTTCCGCCCTGTATTAAACTTGTAATCCTTCAGCGTCCGCCGCACCGCTTCGTCCGGCTGCACTGCCTGAATCGCGGCGTATATGATTTTTTCTGCGTCTTCGCGCAATCCCTTGTCCATCTGCTGCCCTCTTTCAAACGACCCGTATAAAAGAATCCGGAATGCACCGTGCAGCACATTCCGGAATTTTCAAACTTCCCTTACCCGTTTCGGGGTTTCGTCTTCACCAGATCAAACAATCCTTACCGTTTCGGTCCTGCAGCTACCAGTTTCCTGCCTTCCGCATTGCCTTCATATTTTTTGAAATTCTTAATAAACCGTTCTGCCAAATCCTTAGCCTTGGCATCCCACTCCGCAGGATCCGCATAGGTGTCCCGGGGATCCAGGATTGCCGGATCCACACCGGGCAGCGCGGTAGGAACTTCCAGATCAAATACGGGAATCTTTTTGGTCGGAGCCTTGGTCACATCGCCGTTCAGGATCGCATCGATGATGCCGCGGGTATCTTTAATGGAGATGCGCTTGCCGGAGCCGTTCCATCCGGTGTTGACAAGGTACGCTTTCGCACCGGATTTTTCCATCTTCTTTACAAGCTCTTCCGCATATTTGGTCGGATGCAGTTCCAGGAACGCCTGTCCGAAGCAGGCGGAGAAAGTTGGCGTCGGTTCCGTGATGCCCCGTTCCGTACCGGCCAGCTTGGCGGTAAACCCGGACAGGAAATAATATTTCGTCTGTTCCGATGTCAGGATGGAAACCGGAGGCAACACGCCAAACGCGTCCGCGGACAGGAAGATTACATTTTTCGCATCCGGGCCGGAGGAGGCCGGACGGATTTTCTTTACATTGTGTTCAATATGTTCGATGGGATAGGACGCGCGCGTGTTCTCCGTTACGCTCTTGTCATGGAAATCAATCTTGCCTTCCACGTTTACGGCAACATTTTCCAGCAGCGCGTCCCGGTGCAGCGCATTATAAATATCCGGTTCGGATTCTTTATCCAAATCGATGACCTTGGCATAGCAGCCGCCTTCCAGGTTGAAGACGCCGTTGTCATCCCAGCCGTGCTCGTCGTCGCCAATCAGGTACCGCTTGGGATCGGTGGACAGCGTGGTCTTGCCGGTGCCGGACAGGCCAAAGAAGATCGCTGTGTTTGCGCCCTCCAGATCCGTATTGGCGGAGCAGTGCATGGAAGCGATGCCCTGCAGGGGCAGGTAATAGTTCATCATGGAGAACATGCCCTTTTTCATTTCGCCGCCATACCAGGAGTTCAGGATCACCTGTTCATGGCTGGTAATATTAAACGCGATACAGGTCTCGGAATTCAGTCCCAGTTCCTTGTAATTTTCCACGCCTGCCTTGGAAGCCGCATACACTACAAAGCCGGGCTTAAAGTCAGCTTCTTCCTCCGGCGTGGGTTTGATGAACATATTCCTGACAAAGTGGGCCTGCCAGGCTACTTCCATAATAAAACGCACCGGCATACGGGTGTCCTTGTTGGCCCCGCAGAACGCATCCACTACAAACAACCGCTTGCCGCAAAGCTGTTTCACGGCCAGTTCCCGCACCTTTTTCCAGGTATCCTCACTCATAGGATGGTTATCGTTGGGATATTCCTTAGAAGTCCACCACACGGTATCTTTCGAATTATCATCCACCACAATATACTTGTCCTTGGGAGAGCGTCCTGTATATATGCCGGTCATAACATTTACCGAACCCAGTTCGGTAAGTTTTCCCTTTTCAAAGCCTTCCAGTTCCGACTTCATCTCTTCCTCAAAGAGGACCTCGTAGGAAGGATTGTAAACTATTTCCGTTGCATCGGTAATCCCATACTTCGCCAAGTTCAGGTCTGCCATCTTTCTTCCACGCTCCCGTTTATAAATTTATGTTCACCCGTTTAGCCGTCGGGCTGAACAATTTATACTATTGTATCACATTTATGAATCTTATTCAATCAGAATTTAGCTTTATATGCTATGTTTATTTCCTAATTAGTATTCATTATATATTTTATTTGTGAACGTACTCCCGCCTCTATAGGCAGGAGTACGTTCACAGCCTGTTCCATATTGTACGGAAGGATCATACTAAAACGCAGCTTTGGTCCAGCCGTATTGTACTGCAGCCCAAAAACAGAAAAACCGGAACACAGTTTATGCCTGTGTTCCGGAAATTCGTTCACCATTATTCGTATTCTATGGTCGCCGTAGGTTTCGGCGTAAAATCGTACAGCACGCGGTTCACGCCTTTCACCTCATGGACGATGCGGTCAGTAATATGCTGCATCAGTCCGAACGGGATGTCTTCCACCGTGGCGGTGATAGCGTCCCGGGTATTGACGGCACGGATGATTACGGGCCAGTCAAAGGTACGCTTCCCGTCCTTGATCCCGGTAGATTTGAAATCCGGCACCACGGTAAAATACTGCCATACTTTTCCTTCCAGCCCGTTCTTCGCAAATTCTTCCCGAAGGATGGCATCGCTTTCGCGGACCGCTTTCAGACGCTCGCGGGTGATGGCGCCCGGACAGCGCACGCCCAGGCCCGGTCCCGGGAAGGGCTGGCGATAGACCATATTGTCCGGCAGGCCCAGCGCCTTGCCAACAACCCTGACCTCGTCCTTGAACAGCAGTTTTACCGGTTCGACCAGCTCAAAGTTCAGTTCCGGGGGCAGCCCTCCCACATTGTGATGGGCCTTGATCCCCTGCTCGCTTTCCAGGATATCGGGATAGATGGTTCCCTGGGCCAGGAATTCAATGCCGGATAATTTTTTCGCTTCTTCCGCAAACACTTTGATGAATTCGCCGCCGATGATCTTACGCTTCGTCTCCGGATCGCTGACGCCTGCCAGCTTTCCCAGGAACCGTTCCGTAGCGTCGATGTAGATCAGGTTGGCCTTCATCTCATCCCGGAACACTTTGATGACCTGTTCCGATTCGCCCTTGCGAAGAAGTCCGTGGTTCACATGCACGCAGACCAGCCGCTGCCCCACCGCCCTGATCAAAAGCGCGGCCACAACAGAAGAATCTACGCCGCCGGACAGGGCCAGCAGCACTTTTTTATCGCCGATCTGTTTACGCAGTTCCGCCACCTGCCCGTCAATAAATGCGTTTGCCAGCTCCGGGGTGGTGATGCGTTCCATCGAATCCGGACGTTTTGCCTGTTCCATAAAGAACCTCCTTAATTTGAATAGTTATCAAAGTAGCCCTGTACCAGCACGACCGGCGTACCCTTGTCCCCGGATCCGGAGGTCAGGTCGCAGAGGGATCCGATCAGGTCGGTGAGCTGCCGCGGCGTGGTTCCCTGGGAAGCCATGTTGCCGACCAGGCTGCCGCTTTTTTTCACGATGCTTTCGGTGATCGCCTTTTTCAGTTCTTCACCGGACAGGGAAGCGAAATCGTTATCCGCCAGATATTTCAGTTTCAGTTCGTTAGGCGTTCCCACCAGTCCGTCGGTAAAGGCCGGGGAAACAACGGGGTCGGCCAGTTCCCAGATCTTCCCCTGGGGATCCTTGAAAGCGCCGTCGCCGTAAACCATAACTTCCACGTGCTTGCCGGTGGCTTTCAGTACACGTTCCTGGATCTCTTCCACCAACGGCTGGCATTTGTGCGGGAAAAGTTTTATCTTTTCTTCCGTGGATTTATTGGAACCCAGCAGCCCGTAATTTTCATTGAAGCCGCTGCCGTTCACAGGCGCGGTCATGATATCGTCCAGGCTGCAGACCACTTTGGCGCCGGCCTTTTTCAGGATCCGTTTGGTACGGGCACGGGTATGGATATCACAGTTCAATACGTTGTCCGCGTATTTCAGGATTGCTTCCGGATGGTTGGCGAAGATGACTTCCACTTCCGCGCCGCAGGATTCCATCAGTTTTTTATAGTAATCTACATAGTCCACGCCGGTAAATTCATGTACCGTCGCGCCGAACAGCTCCCTGTATTTTTCCAGGGTCAGCACATCGCTGAAGGGATTCACGCCGGATTCATCGATCTGGTCCCAGCTCACCAGGTGGTTGCCGACTTCATCAGAAGGATAGCTCAGCATCAGCACGATTTTTTTCGCGCCTTTTGCTATGCCCCGCAGGCAGATGGCAAAACGGTTGCGGGAAAGGATCGGGAAGATGACGCCGATGGTCTCGCCGCCTAATTTCGCTTTCACGTCCGCCGCAATATCGTCTACTGTACAGTAATTTCCCTGGGAACGGGCCACGATGGATTCCGTAACGGCGATCACATCCCGGTCGCGCAGGGCAAAGCCTTCGCTTTCCGCAGCTTTCAGTACGCTGTCGGTGACAATGTCGGCCAGGTTATCGCCCTGGCGGATGATCGGCAGACGGATGCCTCTGGATACGGTACCCACCAAACGTTCTTTGTTTTCCATTTGCATTATTCCCTTCTTAAGGCCGCAAGGCCATATTTTAACAGGATGCGCGAAACGGGCGGAAGCTTTCGGCGATGAAGCCGGAAAAAGGTTCCTGCGTTTCGGCGCAATTATACCTCTTTTATTTTATCTGCATTTTTTAATTCAGGCAAGTACTGCATGTGTTTTCTTTGCGTTATTTTTGTAAATTGGGATTTATGTGCCCGTCTGATGCCGCCTTCATTTTTTCATTCTTCGTTTATGCGGCAAGGGCAAAGACTGTGCAACCCCGTCACCGATTGCGATTCCATGGACTTATGCGCCTGCGGCATCGGAACTCGGGGCTTTGCCCCTCAGACAGCCTCGCCGCGACGGCGCCTTTCGTCTCATGGAATGGCGCAATCGCGTCCGATGGGTTGCCCATGCCTTCGCCTTGCCGCATCAGGAAATGCATGATAAATTCGAACATCACCCCGGGCACCTTGCCTTGTACAAATCCTTATTTCCGCAGTTCCGCCGCGTATGCTTCCGCAACTTTTTCCACCAGGTTTTTGATGATGGGGTCGATCTCACCGTCGGTGAGGGTACGATCCTCCGCCTGGAACATCAGATTGAAAGCAACGGACTTACAGCCATCCGCAACCTGCTTGCCGGTATAGACATCGAACACGCGGATGCCTTTGAGCAGTCCGCCTGCGTTGGTCCGCAGCACGCCTTCCAGTTCCTTCACCGTAACGTCTTTGGGGACGACCACCGCAATATCGCGGCTGGTGCCGGGGAATTTCGCAAGATGCGTATATTGCGGAACCCGCAGGGCGGATTCGGCCAGGGGCGCCAGCTCCAGTTCCAGCACATAGGTTTCTTCCGGTACATCAAAGTTTGCCGCAGCCGTGGGATGCAGGCAGCCGAAATAACCGATCGTCCTGCCGCCGGCGCGTAACGCGCAGCTCTTGCCCGGATGCATGTAGGCCTGTTCATTGGGAATTAGTTCATAATCTGCCAGCTGCATCTTCTCCAAAAGCCCTTCCGCCACGCCTTTCATATCGTAAAAGTCCACGCTGTCCTTGCCGCTGGTCCAGGAAAGCTCGTTCCGTTTCCCGCTCATAACTGCGCCGATGACACGGCGTTCTTCCGGATGGTCGGTAAGGGGCAGCGACTTGGGCAGATACACACGGCCCACTTCAAAGATCTTTACGCTTTCCGCCTGCCGCGCCAGATTGTACGCCGCCGTATTCAGCAGGCTGGGCAGCATGGAGGTCCGCATTACGCCGAACTCGTCGCTGATGGGGTTCATCAGTTTTATGACACTGCGCCGCGCATCGTCTGCCGGCAGCATCATCTTATCCACAAAGGACGGATGGATGAAGGTATAGGTCATCACTTCGTCCAGACCGGCAGATGCCAGATAGTCTTCCGCCTCGCCCTTCACTTCCTCCATGGGGTCTTCCTTCCCCTGCCGCAGGGCCAGTTCCGGATCGTGGCTTTCAATTTTATCGTAGGAATGCATGCGGGCGATTTCCTCAGAAATATCCGCATCGCAGGTCACATCCTGCCGCCAGGTAGGCGCCGTGATCACCAGCGCCCCGTTTTCTTCTTTCACTTCAAACTGGAGCCGGTTCAGGATATCCACCATCTCCGCCGTGGGAATCTCCACACCGATGCGGGTGTTGATGGCTTCCGGCGTAACCGTGATAACGGCCGGTTCATAGGGAACGGGATACGCATCGGCAATGCCGGGGACCGTTTCGCAGGCGCCCATTTCTTCCAGCAGGTGTGCCGCACGGTTCAGCGCAAAATGACAGTGGGCAATGTCAACGCCCCGTTCAAAACGCATGGAGGCTTCGCTGCGCAGGCCCAGCGCCTTGGATGTCCGGCGGATGGACGGACCGTTGAAGGCAGCCGCTTCCAGGATTACCGTTGTAGTCTTGTCGGTTACTTCCGTGATCAGGCCGCCCATGACGCCGCCCAGGCCTACGGCCTTTTCCGTATCGGCAATCGTGATCATGTCCGGGGTCAGCGCACGGTCCTGGTCGTCCAGCGTCTGAATGTGTTCGCCGGGTCTTGCCTTACGCACGATCAGCGCATGGTCCTTCAGGGTATCATAATCGTATGCGTGCATGGGCTGCCCCAGTTCCATCATCACATAGTTGGTCACGTCGACCACGTTGCTGATGGGGCGCACGCCGCAGGCCCGCAGTTCGTTCTGCATCCATTCCGGGGACGGCATGATTTTAATATCGGTCAGCACACGGCTTGTAAACCGGCTGCACAGCTCCGGAATTTCAATGGCATTGTACATCATTTCTCCCACGCTGCCGGCCGCCGCTTCCTTCACGCTCATGTCCGGCATGCGCATGGTCTTTCCCAGCACCGCCGCCGCTTCCCGGGCAATGCCGGTCATGCAGAAGCAGTCCTGCTTGTTGGCGGTCAGGTCAATATCAAGAACCGTGTCATTCAGTCCCAGCACCTCTTTAATATCAACGCCGATGGGCGTGTCCGGCGGCAGGATCAGGATGCCCTCCCGCTGTTCCGGCAGCAGCAGCTTGTTGTCGATGCCCAGTTCCGCCGCGCTGCACAGCATGCCGTAGGAATACACATCCGCCATCTTCACTTTTTTCAGCTTCATGCCGTTGGGCAGTTCCGCCCCGATGGTCGCCACGGGAACCATGTCCCCTAACTTCACGTTCTGGGCGCCGGTCTGGATCTGCACGATCTCGCCGCTGCCGTAATCCATCTGGCATACCCACAGATGGTCGCTCTTGGGGTTGCGTTCGATAGCCGTAACCTTTCCGGTGAGCACGCCGGAAATCCCTTCTCCCAGATATTTTACACTTTCCACTTCCAGACCCACGCGGGTCAGCTTGTCAGCCAATTCCTCGGGAGTCACATCAATGTCAACATAGCGTTTTAACCATGCAATCGAAGCTAACATTTCTTATCCCTCCCTTACCGGAACTGGCGGATGAACCGCAGATCATTTTCAAAGAACAGACGCAGGTCGTCGATGCCGTATTTCAGCATGGCGATGCGCTCCACGCCCATGCCGAAGGCGTATCCGTTCATGACGGCCGGGTCGTACCCGCTCATGGCCAGCACGTTGGGATGCACCTCGCCGGCCCCCAGGATCTCCAGCCAGCCGGAATGCTTGCACACGTTGCATCCTTTACCGCCGCAGATCACGCAGCTGATATCCACTTCGCAGCTGGGTTCCGTGAACGGGAAATAGCTGGGGCGCAGCCGGATCTTCACGCTGCTTCCGAACATTTCCTTGCAGAACGTTTCCAGCGTACCCTTCAGGTCCGCCAGACTGATATTTTTATCCACGACGAGCCCTTCCACCTGATGGAACATGGGGGAATGGGTGGCGTCGTAATCGTTGCGATACACCGCGCCGGGAGAAATCATGCGGATAGGCGTGTTGGGCTCCTTGCTCTGCATGGTGCGGGCCTGCACGCCGCTGGTCTGGGTGCGCAGCAGGAAATTATCCGTAATGTAGAACGTATCCTGCATGTCCCGGGCCGGATGATCCTTCGGCAGGTTCAGGGCTTCAAAGTTAAAATAATCGTTGTCAATTTCAGGGCCTTCGATTACATCAAAACCCATATGCATAAAGATTTTTTTGATCTCGCGATTGGTCAGCGTGATGGGATGGAGATGCCCGCCCGCCGGTTTGCGTCCGGGTAACGTGATGTCCACCGTATCGTTGGCAATTTTTGCTTTCAGCGCTTCCGCCCGCAAAATCTCCGCGCGGTCCTTCATGCACTGCTCCAGCGTCTGTTTCACCTGGTTTACGATCTCGCCGATCTTCGGCCGTTCTTCCGCCGGCACTTTGCCCATGCCCCGGAGGATCTCCGTCATAGGTCCTTTACGGCCCAGATACCGGACCTTCAGTTCCTGCAGCTCCTGCGAATTTGCCGCTGCTTCCAGTTCCGCCAGCGCTTTTTCCTTAAGCTCCAGCAGCATGTCTTTCATGTCCATTTTCTTGCCTCCTGTGAAAACGCTGAAACGGTTTGAACTTTTTGTAAAACAGTTTTTGAATTTTCGGCAAAGCTTTTATGATATCACGTCATACATGATTTACCGCAAAAATCGCAAAACGCTGTCTTCGTTTCAGCACTTTTCTAAAAATAAAAAACTTCCGTCCCTGTGAAGGGGCGAAAGTAAAATTCCGCGGTACCACCCTAATTTGTTCTCTTGCGCCTTAACGCGGCAAACGCTCCGCCTACTTTATAAAAATCTGTTCAGCAAAGGCACTCCCAGGTGAACTTCACGCAACCGCCGCCGTCCGGCTTCCACCTTGCCCGGGCTCTCTGCGGAACTGTTTCAGGCGTCCTGCATAAAATTTTTACAAATTTTATTCCGGCAGTTTTTCAGCAGTTCCTTCGCGTCGAGAAACGTTACTCTCCTGTTCCTTGTGCAAAATCATGTTAGGGACGTTATGCAATTGACTTGAATATTATAGCATAAGAAGAAAGGTTGGGCAAGGGAAAGTGCAGATGTCCGGTTTTTCTTTGCTGCATAATATGGAAAAGACTTATGATACAAAGTCAAAGCAGCCATCAATTTCCAGCATTTATAAAGTTAACTTTCCTTAATTTTTAAATTCCTGCCTCAGTCCGTAAACTCCGCGATCTCTTCCAGCGCCGCCACAATTTTTTTCAGGCCGGCCTCATCTTCTTCCGTAAAACGGTTCTTCAGCGGGCTGTCCAGATCCAGCACGCCTACCAGTTTTCCGTTTTTGTGGATGGGGATGACGATTTCCGCGTTGCTGGCGCTGTCACAGGCAATGTGTCCCGGAAACCGGTGCACGTCGTCCACCCGCTGCACACGGTCCTGCAGCGCCGCCGCCCCGCATACGCCGGCGCACAGGGGGATACGGATGCAGGCGGGGTTTCCCTGGAAGGGGCCCAGCACCAGTGAGTCCCGGTTCATCAGGTAAAAGCCGGCCCAGTTCAGGTCCGGCAATGCGTTCATCAGCAGCGCGGAGGTATTGGCCAGCACAGGCAGCCAGTAATTTTCTACTTCCCCTAATGCCTTTACCTGCTGCACCAGCAAATCATAATCAGGCCGCACAGTTTTTTTGTTTTCCATTCCCTTCATCCTTCCTTAATTGTTATCTTCCTGAATTTTTGTTATAATCATTGTGTAATACAGAAAAATCGCGGGAGGAAATTTCCATGAAAAAACTTTTTGTTTTGCTCCTTGTTTTGCTGATGAGCGTCGCGAACACCGTTTCCGCATCCAAAAGCAGGTTCAAGGATCCAAACTATAAATTTTCCAATATAACCAATATCTATCTGGCCGAAGCCGCGTACAAACCGTACGATAACTCAGAAGATTTCAGGGCGGACAGCGATCCGGTCCAACGTACGTTAAATGCACTGCGCACTGCCATGGCCAAAAATAACAAATACCTGGCTGTCCCGCCGGACGGTCCGGAAAAGGCCCGGCTCGACCTGATCCTTACCGTCCACCGTCTGGGAACCTTCACCTACTGGCGGGAACCTTGGACAGAAGAAACCTATGAAAACAAAAAGTATGAGAAGAAGGATAAACACGGCAATAAAACAACGTACACCGTTCCCGTAAGGAAAGTGATCCAGCATCCGGGCAAATGGATCACCGACGCCTATGCGGAAATCGAATTTACGCTGAAGGACCGCAATACCGGCAGAACCGTTTACGACTGCCGCGACGACCGCAAACGGACGGATGAAAGCGGTTACGACGGCATGCTGAACCGTATCAGTGCCGATTTTGTAAATGATCTGAAATAAGCGGCGCCGGGCAACCCAATGCGTACCGGTTTTAAAATTAAGGAAACCCCCTGCAATTTTCAAAATCCTGCAGGGGGTAATTTTTTTCCCAAGTTCCTTCCGCTTCAGTCCTCAAAGGCGCCGGCCGGATACAGCGGGAAACGGGAGATCATTTCCTGCGCCTCTTTCCTGCACGCGTCCAGTACTTCCTGATCTTCCGGCGCGGCAGCCACCCTGGCCATGATATCCGCAATCAGGATGATCTCTTTTTCACCCAGCCCGCGCTGGGCGGTAGAAGTCATCCCGATCCGCACGCCGCTGGTCACAAAGGGCGATGCGGGATCGTTGGGGATCTGGTTTTTATTGACTGTGATCCCGATGCTGTCCAAAGCATTCTGGAATGTTTTTCCGGAAATGTTTTTGGAGCGCAGGTCCACAAGCAGCAGATGGTTGTCCGTGCCGCCGGAAACAACGCGGAAGCCTCTTTCTGTCAGCGCTTTGGCCAGCGTTTTGGCATTGTCCAGCACCCGCTGCATAATAGCGCGGAATTCCGGACTTGCCGCGTATTTTAACGACCAGATCTTGGCCGCCATGGTATGGAAATGCAGGGACCCCAGGGAGCCCGGGAAGGTTCCCCGGTCTAACAGTTTGGCATGTTTTTCCTTGCAGAATACCATACCGGACCGCGCCGAACAGAACGTCTTTGTCGTGGAAGTCGTTACGAAATCGGCCCAGGGGATCGGACTGGGGATCAGCTTGGCCGCTACAAGGCCGGCGATATGTGCCATATCCACCATCAGGTAGGCGCCCACTTCTTCCGCGATCTTCGCCATCCGTTCATAATCGATCAGCCGCGGATACGCGCTGGCGCCCGCGATGATCATCTTGGGACGGATCTCCTTTGCCTTTTCTTCCAGGGCGTCGTAATCGATCTGTTCCGTTTCCGGATTCACGCCGTAAAAATCATGATGATAGATCTTGCTTACCCAGTTGGCCGGTGAACCGTGGGTCAGATGGCCGCCCTGGTCCAGCCGCATGGACAGGATCTTGTCCCCGGGTTCCAGAACCGCCGCGAACACGCTGTAGTTCGCAGTCGATCCGGAATAGGACTGCAGATTGACATGTTCGGCGCCGAACAGTTCCTTCGCGCGCTTCCATCCCAGTTCTTCCAGCTTATCCGCAACCTCGGAACCTGCCTGGAACCGTTTTCCGGGCAATCCTTCCAGCGTCTTGTTGGTAAACACAGAGCCGGAAAGTTCCATGACTTCCAGCGGAACCGTGCTTTCCGAAGCGATCATTTCGATATTTTTTTCCTGACGGTGCAGTTCCTCTTCTACAAGCTTATAAATTTCGGGGTCGGACTGACGAGTGTACTTAAGCATTGTTTTCTTATCTCCTTTGGCTTTCATCCCTGTGACCGGATGTAATGTATTACGTAAAAATAGTATCACAGCATGACGATATTATCAATAATAATGCAAGCGTCATTCCCACTCGATCGTCGCCGGCGGTTTGCTTGTTATATCATACACAATGCGGTTGACGCCCTGGACCTCGTTGACGATGCGGCGGGAAACGGTATCCAGCACACTGTAGGGAATGTGCGCCCAGTCGCTGGTCATCCCGTCGGTGGACAGCACCGCCCGCAGGGCCACGGTGTAGCTGTAGGTTCTTCCGTCGCCCATGACGCCCACGCTGTGAATGTTGGGCAGACAGGCAAAATACTGCCAGATGGTCCGGTCCAGTTTGGCATTCGCGATTTCCTCCCGGAAAATCGCGTCCGCCTCCCGTGTGATTTGCAGCTTTTCCTCCGTCACCTCGCCTAACACGCGGATGGCCAGGCCCGGCCCGGGGAAAGGCTGCCGCCATACCAGCGCTTCCGGGATCCCCAGTTCGGTTCCCACCGCGCGGACTTCATCCTTGAACAGTTCCCGCAGCGGCTCGATCAGCTGCAGGTCCATGTCCTTCGGCAGGCCGCCCACGTTGTGATGGCTCTTGATGGTAGCGCTGGTACCGGTACCGCCGCTTTCCACCACATCGGGGTAAATCGTTCCCTGTACCAGGAAATCCACCTTGCCCAATTTCCCGGACTCCTCGTCAAACACATGGATAAATTCCGCCCCGATGATCTTTCGTTTCTGTTCCGGATCGGATACGCCCTTCAGTTTTCCCAGGAAGCGGTCCGCCGCGTTGACGCGGATAAAATTCATATCAAAAGTGTCCCTGAACACCTTTTCCACCTGGTCCCCCTCATCCTTGCGAAGCAGGCCGTGATCCACAAAGATGCAGGTCAGCTGTTTGCCGACGGCCCTGTGCACCATCACGGCGGCCACGGAGGAATCCACCCCGCCGCTGAGGGCACACAGCACTTTTTTGTCTCCCACCTTATCCCTGATCTCCGCAACCTTCCGTTCCACGAATGACTTCATGGACCAGTCGCCCTTCAGTCCGCAGATGTCGAACAGAAAGTTGGCGATCATCTTTTTTCCGAACGGCGTGTGTTCCACCTCCGGATGGAACTGTACGCCATAAAATTTTTTCTCATCATTGCCTACTGCAGCCACTGGGCATTCGTTGGTTACAGCCAATACCTCAAAACCTGCCGGCGGCTCAGCTACAAAATCATTATGACTCATCCAGCAGATATTGTTTTCAACCAGGTTACGGAAAAGAGGCGAACCGGTCTCAAGCTCAATGACGGTCTTTCCAAACTCACGGGCATTGGCAGAAGAAACCGTGCCGCCCAATGCCTGGCACATAAACTGATGCCCGTAGCAAAGGCCAAGCACCGGAATACCCAACGCAAAAATGCCCGCGTCCGCTTTAGGCGCATTTTCTACATATACGCTGGCCGGCCCTCCCGACAGGATGATGGCGGCAGGATCCAACCCTTTAATTTTTTCCAGCGGACACGTATAAGGGACGATTTCACAGTAAACGCCGCACTCACGCACGCGCCGGGCGATCAGCTGGGCATATTGGGCGCCGAAGTCGATAACCAGCACTAATTCATGAATTCTTTTCATTATATTGGAGCCCTCCTCATAAAAACAAACACAAACCGCAACGCAGCGCACACCGTCCCGGAACCGCAACATTTATTCCGCGGCATGCCGCCTGCACATGAAAAATATAACACATCAAAACAGGCTTTGGCAATAAAAATCAGAAAGATTTGCAGAACCGCCGGTTAATTTGTCTGTGGGTCGGCCGGGGATTTTTGCCGCCGTCCTGATACGGAAGATTTATGCAGTCACTGTCCAATCGCACAGAGACGCAAATGTGTTCGAAAATTGTATATATTTGCGCTAAGACATTGAAAAATATTCTCTTTTACAGAAAATAACGCTAAAAAAGTATATTGACTTTATACCTGGAATTGGATATCATATAGATATACTAATAAATATTTATTCGCACGTTATTTATATTTATTTTTGCACCTTCATGTGCATAGCTGCTGCCTTTATTTTTAATTGTATTTTTGAGGGGATCTGAATTATGAGAAATACATCAGAAAACAAAATTAAGCATCTTGCAAAAAAACTTGTCCATTCCTATTTTGACGAACACAGGCTGGACTTTTTATTTTCCCAGCTCGCGGCGGATGTGTATTACCTTGGCGGAGGGAAAAATATGCAGGCGGAAGGAAAGAAGAAGGTACAGTTCTTCCTGACAAAGGCTTTTCACAACGTCCCTCCCTGCACCATCATCCTGGAAAAATACACGACCAAACGGATCGGCTGGGAACACTGGCTGTGTGAAGTCGTCTGCGATCTGACAGTGAACCGGCCCGATCGCGAGCCTTATGACAAATGTCTTCATCAGACTCTTTTATTCCGCCGCCGCAAGGATGTGCCCCCCGAACAGAACGAATGGGAGCTGGTCCATATTAACACGTCCTTTACGACCCCGAGCGTCTCGGAGGAGGAGATGCTGGCGATCCAGCAGTCCAACCGAAACCGTCGTAACACACAGTTATATGCTGATCTGACAGAGCGGGAGAAAAAACTTGTAAAGATGCTCCGGAGCGGTATACCCATCCGCGATATTGCGGAAAGCTTCGGCCTTGCGGAAATAACGATCAAGAAGGCGCTGGCCAAATTATATCACAAATACAATGTGAAGAACCGTTCCCGGCTCTGTGCATATCTCGATGCGGCAGAAAACAATTTTTGAAATGATCCGTACGAAGGACAGCTGCGTAAAACAAACGTGCCGCTGCTGACAAAAAATCACATAAGACGCCAAAGCTTCCACCGGTAAACCGTGCACAGCATGATAAGGATGCAGCAATAAAAACGGCAGACTGCGTTTTCTAAATTCACAGTCTGCCGTTCTTTTATTTGTTGGCAACAAGTTTTCTGTCCGGTTCCGGGAAAATCCCTAACGGTTGTGCTGACTCACCATACCTGCATTTCCCCAACCTTCCGATGTAGGATTACATCATGCCGGGCATCCCTCCGGGAGGCATGGGAGGCATTGCCGGTTTCGGTTCCGGTTTATCGGCGACCAGGGTTTCCGTGGTCAGCACCATCGCCGCGATGGATGCCGCATTCTGCAGCGCGCTGCGGGTCACTTTGGTCGGATCGACGATACCGGCTTCGATCATGTCAACATATTTTTCATCCATGGCGTCAAAGCCGACACCTTTTTTGGAGTGCCTGATCTTGTCCACGATCACGGCGCCTTCCAGGCCGGCGTTGTGGGCGATCTGGCGAACGGGTTCTTCGATGGCGCGGCGCACGATCATCACGCCGGTCTTCTCATCCCCGACAGCTTTCACTTTGTCCAGTACAGCCTGGGCTTCCAGCAGCGCGGTTCCGCCGCCGGGAACGATGCCTTCCGCAACCGCGGCACGGGTCGCATTCAGGGCATCTTCGATACGCAGTTTCTTTTCCTTCAATTCCACTTCGGTAGCGGCGCCGACTTTGATGACGGCTACACCGCCCGCCAGTTTGGCCAGCCGTTCCTGCAGTTTCTCTTTGTCAAACTGGGAAGTGGTTTCCGGGATCTGGGCCTTGATCTGTTCCACGCGGGCTTTGATCTCTTCTTTTTTGCCGCCGCCGTCAACGATGGTGGTCAGCTCTTTGCTTACGCGTACCTGGCCTGCGCTGCCCAGATCTTCCATGGAAGCGCTGTCCAGCTTGCGGCCCATCTCTTCACTGATGACCGTAGCGCCGGTCAGGATGGCGATATCCTGCAGCATGGCCTTGCGGCGGTCGCCGAAGCCGGGGGCTTTTACGGCAACAGCCTTGAAGGTGCCGCGCAGTTTGTTCACAACCAGTGTCGCCAGGGCTTCGCCTTCCACGTCTTCCGCGATGATCAGCAGTTCCCGGCCGGCCTGTACCACTTTTTCCAGTACGGGCATGATGTCCTGGATCACATTGATCTTGCGGTCGGTAATAAATACCAGCGGATTGTTCATGACCGCTTCCATCTTTTCCGCATCGGTAGCCATGTAGGGGGAGATATAGCCGCGGTCGAACTGCATGCCTTCCACGGTCTCCAGATGGGTTTCCATGGTCTTGGACTCTTCTACGGTGATAACGCCGTCGTCCCCGACTTTTTCCATCGCGTCGGCGATCAGCCCGCCGATCTCTTCATCGCCTGCGGAGATAGAGGCAACCTGAGCCTTCGCGGCTTTGGTCACTACCTTCTTGGAAGATTTTTTCAGTGCTTCGACTACCGCGTCAACCGCCGTTTTGATACCTTTTTTCAGAATCATGGGGTTCGCGCCGGCAACAACGTTCTTCATGCCTTCGCGGATCATGGCCTGCGCCAGCAGGGTAGCGGTAGTGGTGCCGTCACCGGCAACATCGTTGGTCTTGGTAGCCACTTCCTTCACCAGCTGGGCACCCATGTTTTCAAAGGGATCTTCCAGCTCAATGTCCCGGGCGATGGTCACGCCGTCATTGATGATGGAGGGGGAACCGAATTTCTTTTCCAGTACCACGTTGCGGCCTTTCGGTCCCAGGGTAACCTTTACTGCGTCAGCTAATGCGTCTACGCCGCGTTCCAGGCTGCGGCGGGCTTCTTCGTTAAACAGGATCTGTTTTGCCATATTCATTCTCTCCTTTGTTTTCCAATTTTTAGGTTTGCTTTGCAACCCTTTTACATCCGTTCTGCAGGTTCCGGACTTTTCGGAAATTCAGCAGAACGTTCCGGATGAAACTTATTTTTTCTTTTTGTCAGGTTCTACAACAGCCAGGATGTCGCGTTCCGCCAGGATCAACAGTTCCTCGCCTTCATATTTCACCTGGGTGCCGCAGTATTTTGCGAATACGACGGAATCGCCGACCTTAACATCGACAGGAACCCGTTTGCCGTCAACGATGGCCCCGTTCCCGACTGCCAGAACGGTACCCTGCATCGGTTTTTCCTTGGAAGCCGTATCCGGAATGAAAATCCCGCTTTTGGTTTTTTCTTCCACCGCGTCTGCCTTTACTACTACATTTGCGCCTAATGGTCTTAACATTACTATGTCCCCTTTCTTTTTCGGAACTGGAAGTTTGGATTCCATTCCTCTTTGATAGTGTACGAAAGCGCCGGCTCGCAGCGCTTTCAAATTACCTGTGCCATTGATGCATCGCATCGGCTATTAGCACTCTGATTTTTCGAGTGCCAACTTCCAAATACAATTATAGACATTCCGAAAAAAAATGCAATAGTCAAAATGACAAATTTCACAGATTTTACATTTTTTTCATACTTTTTTCAAAAATGTCAGGAGTTTTTGGAAAAAATCAGGACAAAAACAGAAAAATCACAGGCACTTTTTATATTTTCACCTGTGATTTTAAAAAAATCGAAATTTTTCAATTTTCAATTCTGACCTTTTGACTTTGACTTAATTTATAATAACATCATAAGCTGCCGGAAGTGGATCTTGCGCGCAAACAACACATGACAATTTCGCGCAAAGATCCTCTTTGCCGGAACGCTTCCTCATCCCAGTTTCAGCGCGGGAACCGCGTTTAAGTCCCAGGGACTCACAACCCCCGCCC
>CAJOKZ010000022.1 GCA_905235335.1 uncultured Succiniclasticum sp. | reverse complement strand
GCGCCGGTTCCCACATCGATCACCCTTTTTCCTTTCATCAGTAAATTGTCGTAGCACAAAAGGGAATCGATAAAATGCTTGACCGCCACATCCTCCGGCGATGTCAGGGCCGTCAGGTTCATGACCCTGTTTGTTTCTGTCAGCAAATCGAAATAAGCTGCAAACTGATCCAGTTGTAACGGGGAAAGGGTGATCCCCGCCCGGGCGCATTTCGATTCAAGGATATCCCTGCACCGTGCTGCGTCCGCCGTAAGCCCCATAATCGTTTCCGCCCCTGTTATTTCCCTGCCGTCACTGCCCGTCATTGTCTGCCTCCTGACGGCGCCGCACTTCCAGCGCGATCATCAGTACGTTGATATCTGCAGGCGATACGCCGGAAATTCGGGATGCCTGCCCCAGGGAATCAGGACGGACCTTATCCAGCTTTTCCGCCGCTTCATTGGACAGTTCCTTCAGCGCGAAATAGTCGATCCCCGCCGGGATCTTCCTGTTCTCCAGCCGCAGCGCCTTTTCCACCGCCTGCTTCTGTTTTATGATATATCCTTCATATTTACATTGTATTTCCACCTGTTCCCGACCACGTCCGAAATCTCCGGCGCGCCGAAAAAAGCCTGCAGCTTGTCATAGGACATCTCGCTGCGCTTTAACAACGTCGCCAGGTTTTCCCCTTTTTTCAGGGGCACGCTGCCGGCAGAAACAAGTTTGGCGTTCGTTTCCTCTGTGGGCGATACCGCGGTGGTCTCCAGAAAATGCATCACCCGCTCTATCTCGGACCGTTTCCCGGTAAACTGCCGCCAGCGGTCATCGGTGACCAGGCCGATCTCCCGTCCTTTTTCCGTCAGCCGCAGGTCCCCGTTATCCTGCCGCAGCAGCAGCCGGTATTCGGCTCGGGACGTCATCATCCGGTATGGCTCGTTGGTCCCTTTCGTCACCAAATCGTCGATCAGCACACCGATATAGGCTTCGTTCCGTCCCAGCACCAACGGCTCTTTATGCCGGAGCCTTTGGACTGCGTTGATGCCGGCGACCAGCCCCTGCCCCGCCGCTTCTTCGTATCCGCTGGTACCGTTGGACTGGCCTGCGGAAAACAGCCCCCTGATCCGCTTATGTTCCAGCGAGGATTTTAACTGCAGGGGGTCCAGGCAGTCATAGTCAATGGCATAACCCGGGCGCATCATTTTTACGTGCTCAAGTCCGGGAATGGTCTGCATGAACTGTACCTGCACATCCGCCGGCAGCGCGGACGACATTCCCTGCACATACATCTCATTTGTGTTCAGCCCTTCCGGTTCGATGAACAGCTGGTGGCGTTCCTTGTCCCGGAAGCGGATGATTTTGGATTCAATGGACGGGCAGTACCGGGGCCCCACCCCTTCCACAAGCCCGTTGAACATGCCGGACCGCACCAGGTTGTCCTTGATGATCTGGTGAGTCACAGGCGTTGTATAGGTCAGCCAGCAGGGCACCTGATCCCGCCGGGTGATGGTACTTATATAGGAAAAGTTATGCAACTGCGCATCGCCTTCCTGTATCTGCATCCTTGAAAAATCCAGGCTGCGGCGGTCCACACGGGCCGGCGTCCCGGTCTTGAACCGACGTAACTCTACACCGGCCTCAAGGAGGGATTCCGACAATTTATTGGCAGTGCGCAGGCCGTTCGGGCCGGATTCATAGTTTACGCTGCCAAAGACGATCTTGCTGCGCAGATATGTACCTGTGCATAAAATCACGCTGTCCGTCTCAAATATCTCCCCGGTTTCCGCTTCCACGCCCACCACTTCATCATTCCGCACCAGCAGCTTATCAATCATCACCTGCTTCACATCCAGGTTCGCCTGATTTTCCACTACCCGCTTCATGATAACATGGTAGAAAGGCTTGTCCGCCTGGGCCCGCAGCGAATGGACCGCGTATCCTTTCCCCGTATTCAGCATACGCATCTGGATACAGGCTTCGTCAGCGCTGATCCCCATCTGCCCGCCCAATGCGTCGATCTCTCCTACCAGCTGTCCTTTGGCGCTTCCGCCCACGGACGGGTTGCAGGGCATCAAGGCGATATTATCCAGAGAAAGTGTGGCCAGCAGGGTTTTGTACCCAAGCCTTGCCGCCGCAAGGCTTGCCTCTACACCGGCGTGTCCCGCGCCGATGACGACCACATCGTATCTATCAACAATTACGCTCATCTTATCTCACTTTCCAACACAGAACCGGGAAAAAATTTCGTTTATGATTTCATCCCGCACGGTTTCTCCCGTTATTTCCCCCATCAGGGTCAGGGTCCTGTCCACATCAATGGTGAGACAGTCGTAAGGCAGACGGTTTGCCGCCGCATCCGCTGCGTCGCACAGGCTTTCATGGGCCTGTTGCAGCAAACTGATCTGGCGTTCGTTCTGTATATAGATTTCTTCCTCCGCCTGCCGGCCGCTGCCGTATACAAATTCCTTCAGCCAGTTTTCCAGCAGGTCAATCCCTTCCCTTGTCTTCGCGGATATCTCAATGATGTTTTCCCGCGGCGCCTGCTGCGCCAATGTATTCGTTATCATACTTTCCGCAAGATCCGTTTTGTTTACCACAAAAACCGTATTCTTGCCTCTGACAGCAGTTAAGATTGTTTCGTCATCCGCGGTCAGCGGGCTTGTCCCGTCCATAACCACCATGATCAGCTCCGCTTTGTCCAGAAACGCGCGGCTCCGTTCCACCCCGAGCTTTTCCACAAAATCCTCTGTATCGTGGATACCCGCCGTATCCGCCAGCAGAACGGGGACACCGCCTATTACCAGCTGTTCCTCAATCACGTCCCGGGTGGTTCCCTCAAACTCCGATACCAGCGCCCTGTCTTCCTTCAGCAGCGTGTTCAGCAGGCTGGATTTCCCTACGTTCGGCCGCCCCACAATAACGGTACGCAGCCCTTCCTTCAGTATTTTCCCGGTATGGGTGCCCTGCAGCAGTGTTTCTGTTTCTTCCTTCGCCCTGCCAATGGCATCCGCGACTTCTTTATAGGTAACGTCCTCGATATCCTCTTCCGGATAATCGATCACCGCCTCCAGATGTACGATCACATCCCGCAGTTCCTTACGGATCTCTTTCAGTTTTCCGGAAAGGAATCCTTCCTGCTGCTGCAGCGCCACCTTCAGGGCGGCAGAACTTTTTGAATTGATGATATCCATCACTGCTTCAGCCTGAACCAGGTCGATCCTTCCGTTTAAAAAGGCCCTCTTGGTAAATTCCCCCGGTTCCGCCGGCCGTGCCCCGTAAAAATAAGCAAGGCGTAGAATATGCCGCAGGCTCTGCACGCCGCCGTGGCACTGTATCTCCACCACATCTTCCGCCGTATAGGAACGGGGGCCTTTCATATAGACCGCAAACACTTCATCTATATCCGCTCCCTTTTCGTCCCGGATAAACCCGTACACCATGGTATGGGACGGATAGCTTTGCAGTTTTTTCCCGGAAGCGGCAAAAAACATTCGTTCCGCTGTTTTCAGGGCTTCCGGACCGCTGATCCGGATCACTCCCACCGCCGCATTTCCCGGCGCCGTAGTCACGGCGCTGATCGTATCTTCCTGAATCATAATTTTTTCCCGATAAATCAAACCTGTCGCTTTAAGCCATTTACCATATATAAAGGGCTGCCTGCATGATGAACCGTTACGTTTAATACTTCTGTTAACAAAATAAACCCGGGCAGAAAATCTACACCGGGTTTTTCATTTTCACTTATTTTTTAAGCTCAATGACAACTTTGCGATACGGTTCGCTTCCTTCACTCAGCGTCGTAATCTTATTGTCATTCTGCAACGCGGTGTGGATTATTTTCCTTTCATGGGGGTTCATGGGTTCCAGCACGATGCGTTCTCCGCTCTTTTTCACTTTATCGGCCAGCCGTTTTGCCAGACGGTTCAGGGTTTCTGCCCTGCGTTCCCGGTAATTTTCCACATCGATCACGATGTGCACCCGGTTTTCCGTATTTTTATTGGCCACCAGGTTCGTCAGGTACTGCAGGGAATCCAGGGTCTGCCCGTGTTTGCCGATCAGGATGCCCATGTCATCGCCATGGAGTTTTAAAATGATGCAGCCGTCTTTCTTGTTTACGAATTTTTCCATGACAACTTCAATTTTCATGGCTTTGAAAATCTTTGCCAGGAATTCTTTGGCTTCATCCACCACCGCATCGTCAACAACGAATTCCCTGGCAGGGGCTTCGGCCGCAGGGCGTTTGTTCTTCCGCTCTGCCAGCGTATTTTTTACGGCGGTGGAAACAGCGCTGGCCGTTTCCACTTTTTCATTGACGGCATTCTTTACCTTTTCTTCGCTTTCCTTTACGGAATCCACCGCATCGTTCCATTTTTCCTTTACCTTTTCATTAAAGGCCTTTTGTTTCTCATCCAGCTCGTCCGCTTTTTCCCCTACCCTGTGAAGAGCGGCTCCGGCAGTATCAACCGTCTTTTCCCCGAATGAAACGATCTTGTCTTTCAGTGTTTCTGCACTCTCTTCAGCTTTTTCCGCTTCAACGGAAATTTTTTCAGTCTTCGGGGTCACAAGTACCTTTGCTTCTTTTTTGCCAAAACCCAGAAATCCTTTCTTGGGTTCCACAAGAACTGTATAATCAATCTCATCCCGTGTAAGGTTCAATTCTTTCAGTGCGGCTTCCAATGCTTCTTCAACAGTTTTTCCAACAGCTTCAACGTTCATTTTTTTACTCCTTATCAATCATAAAAACCGGTTTTATTTACGATCCATCTGTGAGTTAATATAAGCCTGCTGGGCGATTTGCATGATATTCATTACAATCCAGTAAAGAACCAGGGCAGCAGGAAAGCTTAAACTGATATAACCGATAAACAGCGGCATGAAATAAGTCATCATCTGCCCCTGCATCATGCCCATCAGCCCGTCCTGTCCTTTGTCTCCCGCTTTCTTCGGGGGCATGGTCTGTTTAGCCTGGATAAACGTGGTTATCGCTGATAAAACAGGTAAAATATAGAGGGGATCCGGGTTGGCGATGTTTTCCATCCAAAGGAAATTCGCAGGTCCTTCATAATGGAAATCCCTTACAGCATAATAAATTCCAAACAGAATAGGCATCTGGATCAGTAACGGTAAGCAGCCGGCCATAGGATTAACTCCTTCGTCTTTGTACAGCTTGGCCAGTTCCTGATTCAGACGAACCTTGTCATTTTTATATTTTTCCTGGATTTCTTTCATTTTGGGCTGAATCGACATCATAGCCCGGGTAGAAACAATCTGTTTTTTCGTTAAAGGATACAGGATGATTTTAATGATGACAGTCATTAATACAATTGCCAGACCATAATTTTGAAACCCGAAACCACTTAAAAAATGGTATAATGTCTGGATGACCTTGATAACCAGATTTGATATAAAGTCCAATTTTTCACTCCTTTAATGTTACGCGCATCATTTCACCGGATCATATCCGCCGTCGTGCCAGGGATGGCAGCGGCATATCCGTTTTACGGCCATCCAGCTTCCCTTCAGTACGCCTTTTTTCTCGATGGCATCGATCGCATACTGGGAACAGGTGGGATAATAACGGCAGTTATTTCCCAGCAGCGGGGATATGAATAACTGGTAAAAACGAATCAGGAAAATCATGAAACATTTTATTATGTTTTCGACACCTTTTTTCATTTTTACTCCTGTTGCAGCAGGGCCGCACGTTTTGCAAGTCTTAAAAACACTCTTTCATACGTTTTGAAATCTGCCTGGGCCAGCCGTTTCCGGGCCACCCAGATGACACGGACATTTTGTTTCAGTTCCGCCCTGTGCAGCCGAAAGACTTCGCGCATCATACGTTTGATATGATTGCGAATAACAGCGTTACCTGTTTTCTTACCGACGGCAAAACCTATTTTTATTTTTTCATTTTCACCGGGTAACACATAGAAAACAGACAAGCCGTCCACTACAGAATGTCCTTTTTCATACACATTCTGAAACTCTTTCTTCGCCTTGATTTTATTGGTTTTGGGAAAACTGAATTCTTTCATTGCTTCCATACTCCTGTCTACATGGAAAAAATAGGCCACTTACGCGGCCTATTTATTCTTAATTTATGCAGACAATTTCTTTCTGCCTTTTAAGCGTCTTCTTTTCAGTACCTGGCGGCCACCCAGTGTAGCCATTCTTTTGCGGAAACCATGAGTTCTTTTTCTTCTCAGATTGTTCGGCTGGAATGTACGTTTCACAGTGCTTACCTCCTTCATTCCGTGGTCTTATCAATCTCTATGTAAATGACTTCAATTGATAGCTGTCAGAATTATACTAAAAAGGCAGGGCAGTGTCAAGGATTTAACAATATTTTACATTTAAGCCCTGTGGATAACTTTCTTTTTTATCATTTTTATGGTAAAATAAAGAGTAAAATTTCTGAAAGGAATTATCGTATGGAATCATTAGGTTTACCTGAAATCTGGAATAAACTGGTTGAAAAACTGAGCCATTCCACCAGTGAACAAAATATGGATAAGTATATCCGGCAGATTACTCCTTTGAAGATGGAGAATAATGTGATCTTTGCCAAAGTTGCCAGTTCTACCCTGCGTTCTGCCATACAACAGAATTTTGAAAATGTCATTATAGCCCTTTTGAAAGAAATCACTGACAATAAAGAAATTTCCCTTGTAATAGACATTGAAAACCAAAGCTCACTGAATGTACCGAAAGAAAATTACACGGAAGATTCCCTTTTTAAAAATGAAGAAAAAACCAATGAACCTGCTTACGAAAGCAATGTTAATGTAAAGCAGCGGTTCGATACATTTGTGGTAGGAAATTCAAACCGTTTCGCCACTGCGGCAGCCCAGGCGGTGGCCACAAATCCCGGAACCACATATAATCCTCTTTTTATATACGGAAATTCCGGACTGGGAAAGACCCATCTCATGCATGCCATCGGCAACGCTATCCTTTCCTCCGATCCTTCCGCAAAGGTCAGATATGTAACTAGTGAAGCATTTACAAACGAAATCATCAACGCCATCCAGAACCATAAGGTCAAGGATTTTCAGGAAAAATACCGCACCATCGACTGTCTTATCATCGATGATATCCAATTTCTGGAAAATAAGGAACGGACACAGGAAGAATTCTTCCATACCTTCAATGCGCTGAAAGAAGCCAATAAACAAATCGTCATCTCCAGCGACCGTCATCCCCAGAGCATGGATAAACTGGAAGAACGGCTCCGTTCCCGTTTTACCAACGGACTTACCGTGGATATTCAGCCTCCCGACCTGGAAACGCGTATCGCAATTATAAGGAAAAAAGCGGAAATAGAAAATATTGAAATGCCCAACGAGGTCATACAGGCCATCGCTTATAGCATCAATAACAATATCCGTATGATAGAAGGTGCCTTTACCAATATCGTAGCCTACGCAAATTTAATGAATATCCCTATTGATATGAAAATGACACAAAAGGTACTGGAAGATTTCTCCTTCCATACGCGCCAGAATATCAGTATCGAAAAAATCATGGATTGTGTTTGCGAACCTTTCAACCTCTACCCTGCCGACCTTATTGGCAAAAAACGACCCAAGAATATAGCCATGGCAAGGCAGATTGCCATGTATTTGTGCAGATTGATGACAGACTCATCCCTCCCCAAAATAGGAACAGCTTTCGGAAGGGATCATACTACGGTGATCCATGCCTGTGAAAAAATTGAAAAATTGAGGAAAGAAGATAAAAGCTTTGATAACCAGCTGCAGCAGCTGGAAGAAAAGATACGTTCCAGATAAACATTATCCGTTTAAGACACTGTTACTAACTTCGTGAATAAACTGTCAATACACTGTTGATAAATAAGGATAACTTACCTACCTGTTTATACTGTGGACGGATTTAAACCCAGTATCAACAATTTGTCCACACCTTCTTATCAGTCTGTGTAGCTTGGTATAGTTACTTTTCCACACAAATCACAGCGCATATTACTATGATTACAAAAAAAATAAATTAAATTAAAAAATAAAAAAAGAAAGGATTGTGTAAAAATGAAATTCACATGCTTAACTTCTGATTTAAATAAAGCTGTACAGTCAATCATGCCTGCCATTGCAGCCAAACCAAGCACTCCTGTATTCGGAGGGATCCATATCATCGCGGACAAAGAAATAATCAGACTGGAAGGAATGGATATCAATCTTTCCATGAGCAATGAGATCAAGGCAGAAGTAGAAGAACCGGGCGAAATCGTAATTGCCGCTTCCCGTTTTAATGACCTGGTACGCAATTTTAACGGGGAAACCGTAAAAGTCACAAAAAACGAAAAGGACAACAATGTACGTCTTCAGTCCGGAAAAGCAGATTATAAGATCCTGCTGATGAATGTAAACGAATATCCAAAATATCCCTCTGTAGAAACGGCAAAGTCCTTCGTACTGGAAGAAGAAAAAATCAAAGAGCTGATTAAAAAAACGGCATTTGCCTGCTCCACGGATTCTGCCCGTCCCCTTTTTACCGGCGTGCTTTGTGAAGTAAAGGATGGAAAGATCACTTTTGTAGGAACCAACACACACAGACTGGCCATCCGTACAATGAACGTGGAGAATGTTCCTGATATGAGTGTGATCATTCCTTCCGTTGTTTTGAAAGAAATCAATAAAAACTTGAATGGGAAACTTCCCCAGGATGTGAACTTCTACATTTTAAATAACCAGCTGATGGTAAAAATTGAAAACTGGACGCTGGTTTCCCGCCTTATCGAAGGAAGGTTCCCGGATTATAAGAGGGTTATTCCTCCGCAGTTTACGGTAAAAACAAAAGTGAACGTAAAAGATCTTTCCGGCGCGGTCAGCCGCATGAGCCTGTGCAGCGGCAGTGAAAATGATTACAGCATAGTAAAGATCAGCATCGGCGAAAAGGAAATGAAGGTTATGTCCAGCAGTCCCGATGTGGGTACAGGGGAAGAGATCATTGGCTGCAATACAGAAGGAAGTTCCATTAATGTGGCTTTTAATGCTGCTTATATAATGGATATCATGAAAAATATCGAGACAGAGGAAGCGGAGATAGATCTCAATAATTCCCTGAGCCCTGTCTGCATCAAACCGGAAAGTGAAGAAGAATATATTTATATTGTAACACCTGTCAGGGTAATCTTTTGAGTCATGAAAAAAATAACTATAGAAATTGATACCGATTTCATTCCGGCTGCTGCCCTGTTGAAATTGGCCGGAATTGCGGAAAGCGGGGGTCAGGCTTCTTATGAGATTCAACAGGGACATGTGGTAATGGACGGTATCGTATTGACGGAAAAAAGAAAAAAAGTAAGGCCCGGAAGTACAGTTGTATTTAATGGGAAATATGAAATTCACGTAACTGGGAAAAATGAAGATTGATACATTGAAGCTGGTCAATTTCCGTAATTATGATAATCTGTCACTTTGTTTTGATAAGATGATCACGGTTTTTTACGGAAAAAACGGGCAGGGAAAAACCAATCTGCTGGAAAGTATGTTTTACGCCGCCTTTGGATTAAGCCACCGGACGAACAGGGAAGAAGAGATGATGAAGTTTTCTTCGGAAGGTATGTCCGTCATGCTGGATTTTAAAAAAGACGACGGGGGACATTCTGTTAAAATAAAAAGATATACAGAAAACGGGAACTTTCATAAGGAAATTAATATTGACGGGAAAAAGACGACCGCAAAAAATCATTACGGATATTTTAATGTAGTGATGTTTTCCCCTGAGGACCTTCAGATTGTAAAAGGGGACCCGTCCCTGCGCCGTCGTTTTCTTGACATGGAAATTTCCCAGACTGATCCTGTTTATTATGACCTTCTTATACGGTATCGCAGGGGGATAAGGCAAAGGAACTCTTTACTGAAAATAATGCGGGAACAGGACTGTTCCCAGGATCAGCTGGATATATGGGATGAAGAAATAGCGGCTGTCAACGCCGGTATTTTACTTAAAAGGCTGGAAAATATAAAAAAATTAAAAGAAATTTCTATCCCTGTATTTTCCGTCCTTTCAGATAATTCCGATTCGCTGGAACTGAAATATGAGTTGAAGGGGAATGACGGGAATGTATTTTATCCGGAAAATGAGTCTTTTGAAAATATGAAAGATTTTTATATAAAAAGTCTCAGGGAACGGAGATATAAAGATATTGTACAGGGAAATACGGGTATCGGTATTCACAGGGATGATTTAAAAACATATATAAATAATACGGAAAGCAGGTCATTTGCTTCCCAGGGTCAGCAGCGCTGCTGCGCCCTTGCATTGAAACTGTCCCAGATAGAATATATAAGGCAGATATCCGGTGAATATCCTGTGCTGTTACTGGATGATGTGATGAGCGAACTGGACCAGTACAGAAGGAAGCAGCTGATAGGTTTTATCAATGAAAAAGTCCAGACATTCATATCCGTAAATGAAAGATCTCTGATTCCGGATTTTAATTCCAGCCATTATTATGAAATCGAAAAAGGAAATGTAAGGAATCGCTGACCAGTTCGTCTTTGTTTCCTTAAAAGAAGCATAAATAAAATGGAAGATGTTGAAAAAATTTTAATAAAGATGATTGGTACCAGGACGAACCTAAACCAGTATAACCTGATGAAAATGAGGGCCTGCTGGGAAGAAATCGTAGGAAAAAACAATGCCAGTCACTGTGTTCCTTATAAATTAGACCGCAGGATACTGACATTGCAGGTTGATTCTTCTACCTGGGCCAACCAGTTTTTATATTACAAATTACAGATTATAAAAAAAATCAATATTTTTATGGGTGTTGATTATGTTAAAGATATTAAATTTTTAATGTCATCGGAATACAGAAAAAATATAAAAAAGTTTGATTATAAAAGCAGGAATAAAGAAGAAAAACTTATCCTCCCTTCGTTGACAGAGGAAGAAAAAGAAGCGATTGCGCTGAAATTTTCCCATATCAAAAATGAAAATTTGAGGAACGCTGTCATAAGCGCGGAAGAAAAAAGATTCGGATTGGAAAAACTCTGCGACGAAGGAAAAATAAAAAAGTGCCCGTTATGTGGTACTTTTATAAAAGACAACAAAAATATCTGTTTCCGATGTGAGCAGGAAAGACAGAAAAAAAGGGAAACAGAGATATGGAAATGGGTCGTAAAGGAACCGTGGATCGGATGGCAGGAAATCCGTAAAGTTTTAAAATGCGACGAAATCGAATTCGATATGATAAAAAATGATGTTAAGTCATATTATTTTGAAAAAGTAAGGAATAAAACGGCTGATGAAAGAGAAGAGAAAATCGCTGTCCAACTGATAGCGGGGAAGCCGTATGCGCTGATCCGTGAAAAAGAAAGGGAAAACATGTTAAAATTTTTAAGATAATTGACGGCGTGAAAGACAATATATTTTATAGCTGTGAGTCCCCTCTTATTATGACGGCGTAACGGAGAAAAAAATGTATGTCCATCTAGGAAATGGTTTTTTAATACAGTCATCGGAAATCATCGCTGTGTTTTCCATAAAATGCTGCAATAAGGTGAAAAGTTTAAAAAAAGATGACGGAAGTTTTTATGAAAAGATAGACCTGTCGGGAAAAGGATCTGTTGACAGCATCGTTTTAACGGAAAATAAAATGTATCTGTCGCCGATCTCATCACTGACATTACAGAAAAGGATCAATAAAAATTTAACATATTTTAGTGGAGGAAATAATGGCTGAACAAAACGAAACAGTGATACAAACAACGGAAGATGCGGAAAAAATCCGTAATGACGAAGTAGCGAAGCAGGAAGAAATTGAAAAGGAAATCAGGGAAGCAACGGGTGTAGAAGGACAGTACGGGGCCAGCCAGATCCAGGTACTGGAAGGTTTGGAAGCGGTGCGGAAGCGTCCGAGCATGTATATCGGGAGCATTTCAGGAAGAGGACTGCATCACCTTGTGTCCGAGGTTGTGGATAACAGTATCGACGAAGCCCTTGCCGGCTTCTGCGATAACATACGGGTTACTATTAATACTGATAACAGTATCACGGTAGAAGATAACGGACGCGGTATTCCCGTGGATATGCATAAGACGGGAAAACCCGCCGTGGAAGTCGTTATGACCGTGTTGCATGCGGGCGGAAAATTCGGCGACGGCGGCTACAAGGTTTCCGGAGGTCTGCACGGCGTAGGTGTTTCCTGCGTCAACGCCCTGTCTGAAAAGATGGAGGTGGAGGTACGCCGTGACGGCAAACGGTACGGTATTGAATTTATGAGGGGAAAGACCAGCCGTTCTTTGTATGAGATAGGAAGTGCGGATGATACGGGGACGACAGTACATTTCAAACCGGACAATACTATCTTTACAGAAACTGTTTACGATTATGATATCCTGCGCCTCCGGCTGCGGGAACTGGCATTCCTGAACAAAGGAGTCACCATCTCACTGGAAGACAAAAGGGACGGCCGCGGCGAGGTATTCCATTTTAAGGGCGGTATTATTGAGTTCGTCAAATATGTGGATGCCAACAAAGACAAGATTAACGCGGAACCGATCTATGTGGAAGGCGTCAAGGATACGAATATTGTGGAAGTAGCCATGGAATATACCGACAGCTATACGGAAAACATTTTCAGCTACGTCAACAATATCAACACGGAAGAGGGCGGCACCCATCTGAGCGGTTTTAAACAGGCGCTTACCCGTTCCATTAACGATTACGCCCGTAAAAACAATCTGCTGAAAGAAAACGATGATAACCTCAGCGGGGACGACTGCCGGGAAGGGATTACCGCCGTCATCAGTATAAAGGTACAGGAACCCCAGTTTGAAGGACAGACGAAGACAAAATTAGGGAACAGCGAGATCCGCGGTATCGTAGACAACCTGGTAACGGACCAGCTGGAAGATTTCTTTGAAGAGCATCCAGTCGAAGCGAAAAAGATTATCGAAAAAGCAGTTATGGCATCCCGGGCCCGGGCCGCGGCACGCAAAGCCAGGGACCTGACGCGCCGCAAGAGCATCCTGGAAAGCAGCAGCCTGCCCGGAAAGCTGGCAGACTGTCAGAGCAAGGATAACACCATGACGGAAATCTATCTGGTGGAAGGTGATTCCGCAGGCGGCAGCGCCAAGCAGGGACGTGACAGGAAATTTCAGGCGATCCTTCCGTTGCGCGGAAAAATTTTGAATGTGGAAAAAGCCCGCCTTGACCGGATGCTTTCCAGCGACGAGATCAAAAACATGATTACGGCATTCGGGTGCGGAATCGGCGAAGATTTCGACATTGCCAAGGCAAGATACGGAAAGATCATCATCATGACCGATGCCGACGTGGATGGTGCCCATATCGCCACACTGCTTCTGACTTTCTTCTACCGGTATATGAAACCGCTGATCACGGAAGGGCATGTGTATATTGCAAAACCGCCCCTGTATCTGATCAAGAAAGGGCAGAAGGCTCACAGTTATGCTTATACGGATGAAGAATTGAAACAGCGGCTGGATGAGATTGGAAAGGATAGCAAAAATATTTCTATACAGCGTTACAAAGGCCTGGGCGAAATGAATCCGGAGCAGTTGTGGGAGACTACCATGGATCCCCAGTACCGCACCCTGCTGCAGGTAAACCTCAGTGACGCGGCGGAAGCGGACTCCATCTTTTCTATCCTGATGGGGGACAAAGTGGAACCACGCCGTCAGTTCATTGAGGATAATGCCACGAAAGCCGTGCTTGACCTGTAATATAAAAAGGATGCAGTTCGTAATCCATAGCGGGATGGGGCGGATGCATCCGGTATAAAAAGTAATGCAGGAACAGTTTCTGCAGCGTTTATCATTTTAAAGGAAGCGCTGATTATTTATAGAAGAATTCATCCGCGATTCCTAAAGTTTTAACGGAGAATTAATGTGAAAATCAGAAAAAATCTGTCCGATGCCGATATGTTCAGGGGCATGGACGAAGAAGAAAGTTTTGAAACAGCGGTCCTGACGGATGACAGCCGCAGTAAAAAATTTCGTAAAAATCCGTCTGCTTTAAAGAAAGAAGCGGAAGCCATGATGCTCCCGCCGGAAGCCCAGGAAAAACTGAACCGTTGCCTGCTGGAGGTCAGCATGGAATGGCTGAAGGACAAGGGCGGCGATGTGGAATGGAAGGTCATACGGGATGGGATGAATATCCTCATTAAACCGGCCCCGGCCAAAAAGAAGGTACGGCCATGAATAAAATTTTTTTTCCCCAGGGAACTTTAATTATTGAAGACGGGCAGCCGGTACAGGAAATTGCATTTTCTGTCTGCGGGGGAAGAAGGCCGGCCGCTGGCTGGCTGGTTATGACAGCTGAAAAATTACCGGGTAAGCCCCTTTTTTTAGCAGCAGATAAAGGGTTGGATTATTACCATGCGGCAGCTTTTTATCCGGATACTGTAATTGGAGATGGCGACAGCGCGGACCCGGGGCTATGGAAAAAATACGTAAAAGAAGGACGCGCGAAGGTATTTCCAGTCGATAAGGACAAAACAGATTTTCAGTTATTGATGGAAGAACTTCCTCCTGACAGGCTGTGGATCTTCGCAGGTCTGTATGGAGGGCGTCTGGACCATATGGTAAGCGCCTTTGAAACCACAGGCACTACCGCGCTGAAGGAGGGACGCGCTGTTATCCTGGCTGACGAACGGGAAATAACGGTCTTTGTGCCGGCAGGCGTAACAGTAGAATTTTATCCTCCCGAGGATGAATCGCCTGTGGCCGTATCGGTGCTTGCTTATACGGAACACAGTACGGTTTCGGTAAGCGGCACAAAATGGCAGCTCGAACAAAAGGAGCTGTCGCGGAATAACCCCTATGCGATAAGCAACGAGATGAGTGAAGCGGAAAAAGCAAGGGAATTTCCCCATATCCGTTTTTCCTGTCATTCGGGAATGGCAGTATTTTATGTAGCGGGGTGAAAGGGTTGGACAGGATGAAGGAGATCTGCAAAAGGTCCTGACATCCGTAAAAATTTGATTGGGCATCATGACCTGAACAGGAATTATTATATGAGGTGATACAGTGGATGAAATAACAAAAAACCCGGAGCAGGAAAACATAAAAGAACAGCCTGAGGGCCTGGTAAACGATGACGGGTATATTGCTTCCGGCGGCAAGATCGAGGAAGTAGACCTAACCAATAAGATGAAAGATTCTTACATCAATTACGCCATGAGCGTAATTGTACAGCGTGCCCTGCCGGATGTGAGGGACGGCCTGAAGCCGGTACACCGCCGCATCCTTTACGCCATGCAGGAAGCGGGGATGACGTCTAACCGCCCCTACAAAAAGTCGGCGCGTATCGTGGGTGAAGTTTTAGGTAAATATCATCCTCACGGGGATTCTTCGGTATATGACGCTACCGTCCGTCTCGCACAGGATTTTAACACCCGTTACCTGCTGGTGGACGGCCACGGTAACTTCGGCAGCGTGGATGGAGACAGCCCGGCGGCCATGCGTTATACGGAAGTACGCATGACGAAGATGGCGGAATCCATGCTGGAAGATATTGAAAAAGATACGGTGGAGTTTGTCGACAACTACGACGCTTCGCTGAAGGAACCTTCGGTACTTCCGGCCAAGATTCCGGCATTGCTGGTGAACGGTTCCGCCGGTATAGCGGTTGGTATGGCGACCAACATACCGCCTCATAACCTGAGGGAAGTTGTGAAAGGCATCACCATGCTCATCGACGATCCGGAAGTGAGCGTGGATGATCTGATGAACGCCGTAAAAGGCCCGGACTTTCCTACCGGGGCGATGATCCTGGGGACGGATGGGATCCGTCAGGCCTACGCAACGGGCAGGGGGATCATAAAGGTTAGGGCAAAGGCTGCGATCGAGCCTATGCAGAAAAACAAGAACCGCATCGTCGTTACGGAAATTCCTTATCAGGTGAACAAGGCCCGTTTGCTGGAAAGTATCGCCGGTCTTGTAAAAGACGGCGTGATTGAAGGAATCACAGACCTGCGGGACGAATCGGACCGCAGGGGCATGCGCGTGGTGGTAGAACTGCGGGCGGATGTGGTTCCCGACGTGATCCTCAACAAGCTGTATAAGCATACCCAGCTGCAGGATTCCTTCGGCATCATCATGCTGGCACTGGTGGACAACAAACCGAAGATCCTGAATCTGAAACAGATTCTGGAATGTTACATATCGCATCAGAAGGATGTTGTTACAAGAAGGACCCGTTTTGACCTGGCCAAAGCAAAGGAAAGGGCCCATATTTTGGAAGGTCTGAAAAAAGCGCTGGACCATCTCGATGAAGTGATCCAGACCATCCGCAGCAGCGCCAATGCGGAGACTGCTAAAGCATCCCTGATGGAACTGTTCGAGTTTTCCGACCGTCAGGCCCAGGCCATTCTGGATATGCGCCTGCAGCGTCTGACAGGGCTGGAACGCAAAAAGATAGATGACGAATATATAGATATCCTTCAGACCATTGATTATCTGGAGAGCATACTGGCAGACGAACAAAAAGTTTTGAATATTATTAAGAAAGACCTGCAGGAAAAGGCAGATAAATTTGGCGACGACAGGCGTACGGATATCGTGGACGACACGGGCAATATGGACGTTCTGGATCTGATTGCGGATGAAGAGATTGTCATCACCTTAAGCAACCAGGGTTATATTAAACGTCAGACCCCGGATAATTTCCGCAAGCAGCGCCGCGGCGGAACCGGAAAACATGGCGGCAGCGGTAAGAAGGAAGATGATTTCACCAAATACCTGTTCCTTGCCACGACCCATAACTATATTTTGTTCTTTACAAACCGGGGCCAGGTATACACCCTGCGCGGTTACCAGATTCCGGAGGCAGGCCGTCAGGCAAAGGGTTCTGCGGTAATTAATCTTCTGCAGTTAAGCCCTGGAGAAAAGATAACGGCTGTCATCAATGTC
Source organism: uncultured Succiniclasticum sp. (assembly GCA_905235335.1). Classification (GTDB taxonomy): domain Bacteria; phylum Bacillota; class Negativicutes; order Acidaminococcales; family Acidaminococcaceae; genus Succiniclasticum. The sequence continues at coordinate 5,729 of CAJOKZ010000022.1, read as the reverse complement.
TCTGAATTTGACGAGACCAAGTATCTGTTTATGGCCACCAATCAGGGTACCGTTAAGCGCACCAAACTGACCGATTTTTCATATGTGCGCAAGAGCGGCCTGCGGGCCATTGTGCTGAACGAGGACGAGGAACTCATTAGTGTAAAGATGACGGACGGGAATGCTTCCATCCTGATGGCGACCCGGGGCGGGCTGGCCATTCATTTCAACGAAGATGACGTCCGCTGCATGAGCCGCGCAGCCCATGGCGTGAAGGGCATCAACCTGGGGATCCATGATTCCGTAGTTGCCATGGATGCGGTAGTGGAAGAAGAAAGTGAAGTCCTTACCGTAACGGAAAACGGCAGCGGCAAAAGGACAATGATTTCCGAATATACAAAACAGACCCGTGGCGGAAAGGGCAGGATCAACTATAAGCTGACACCCAAGACAGGCGAGGTTGCCGGCATGACTATCGTTCATCCTAACGATGAACTGTATATCATTTCTGCCGAAGGGATCATCATCCGTATGGATGTCAATGAGCTGAGAAAAATTGGGCGCAACACCCAGGGTGTGAATGTTATCACCCTGAGGGAAGGCGATAAGGTAACGTCCATCGCAGCGGTTGAGTCCGAAGAGGAGATCGTAAAAGAAGAAACTGCGAATGACTGAGATAAATGTCCATGATCATACCGGTTCCTGAAACGGGAAGGCGTATCTTCATGGACATTTTATAATTTGGAACGTATAAAAAGGTCCGGGGTGGGAAGGAATGCATTTTTTCAGGGAAACGGATGCGGTGGTTATCGGCAGCGGGGATAAGACAGCCATGATCCTGCGGGAATTATCCGGATACAATCTCCGTTGCATCGTATTGGAGGAGGAACCGGAAAAAGAAACGTATACCTTAACCCGTGAAGACGGCGTTGACCGGTATATTCCGGATGTTGAGGCACAGATTGTCAGGAATTGTAAGGTAACGGGTTTTGTCAGGGAAAACGGCGTTGTAACTATTGTAAACACAACGAAAGGCGCCATCATGACAAGAATTCTGTTTAAAGAAAAAGATTTTCGAAGCACGGGGTATATTGTGGCGAAAGAGATTGAAAAGGCAGTAAGGGAAGAAGTCAGAGAAAAAATCATTCTTTAAAAAAGATAGCCATAACAGGAGGTTAAAATTCACCGAAAGAATGATTAATCCGGAGTACAAAAAACGGTGTATGGTGAAAATGGAAAACATATTTTTCAAATTATTCTAAAAAATTTAAACAATTAAGCTTGCAAATAAAAAGATATATGTGATAAAATGATATCGTAAGCAAAATAGCTGAAATTTTGCAGAAGAGTATCTTAAGAGGAGGGTCCGTAGTGTCCGAGTTGAATTCGTTTCATGAAAAATGTCGAAGATTAGGCGCAAAAGTAAAATATTATCGTACGATCGGTGGTATGAATCAGACAACACTTGCTAAAAAGCTTGGTATTTCATATCAGTACCTGAGTCGTATTGAATGTGGGAAGCAGAGTCCCAGTTTCCCGTTGCTGGTGGCCCTGGCTGAAGAGCTGCAGGTTGATATGGCCGAGCTGGTAAGCGACAGGGATATTCGGCATTTCTGATTTTCAGGATATTTAAAATCCAAAAATCGTTTTTTCCGTGCAGAAATGCACGGAAAATTTAGTGCAGTCAAATGCTTGCAAACGGTATCGGCAAGATACCGTTTTTTATGGAAAAAAACAGGTCCGAATGTTATACGATGACATCCGGACCTGTTTTATTAATTTATACTTTGTTTAAGCATTTTTCTCAGTCAATGCTCCATTTTACCTGATCGGTATGCAGATAGTGCTCTGCTTTCTCTGACAAAGGCGCATCCAGGAAATTCCTGTACAGTTCCTGGATATAGGGGTTTTCATAGGAGACACGCAGTTTGGAACGTTTGTCAAGATCGCGCAGGTAGTTGCCGCGGGACCAGGCCAGTTCTTCACCCTCATGGATAGGCTGACCGCCGCCGCCGCTGCAGCCGCCGGGACATGCCATGATTTCCACAAAGTCGAAATGGGCAGTACCGTTTTTAACGGCTTCTACCAGGTCACGGGCACATCCCAGACCGCTGGTAACAGCCAGGCGCAGGGTAATACCGGCAACGGTGACCTCCGCTTCGCGCCACCTGTCTTTCCATTTCCACTGGATGAAGTTGTCCGGATTCGGAGGATTCTGTCCGGTCAGCGTATAATAGGCATTGCGGACCGCTGCCTCCATTACCCCGCCGGTGGTACCGAAGATGACGGCGCCGCCGGTTCCTTCGCCCAGAGGTTTGTCGAAGGGTTCCGGTTTAAGGCTGGCGATATCAACGTTGGCAACTTTTAACATGCGCACCATTTCGCGCGTCGTGATTACATAATCTGTGTCCTTGATATCGGGTTCGCTGTTGACTTCCGGAACATCGGCTTCATATTTTTTAGCGACACAGGGCATTACGGCCACGCAGACTATTTTTTCGGGAGGGACGTTAAGGATATTGGCGTAATAGCTTTTTGCTATGGCGCTGAACATGGACATAGGAGATTTTGAGGTGGACATGTAATGCACCATCTCCGGATATTCCTTTTTCAGGAACCGGATCCAGCCGGGGCAGCAGGAGGTGAACATGGGTGACGGATACTGTCCCGCCTTTTTGATATGCTCGATCAGTTCTGCGCTTTCTTCCATTATAGTAAGATCTGCGGAGAAGTTTGTATCGAATACATAATTAAATCCCAGATGGCGCAAAGCAGCCGCCAGTTTTTCTGGCGTTGCCGATTCTCTGGGAACGCCGGCTTCTTCGGCCCAGGCAGTGCGGACAGCCGGGGCGGGCTGGACAATCACAATTTTTTCCGGATCCGACAGGGCGTTCCAAATCTTTTCCGTATCGTCCCGTGCGCTTAATGCGGCTACCGGGCAATGGGTGATGCACTGTCCGCAGAACGTGCAGGTATCCTGCACCATGCCTATACGGGTGCGTTTTCCGGTATTTACCAGGTCCCACACATGCATATTCTGGATCTGGTCGCAGACCTGGATGCAGCGCATGCACTTGATGCACTTCGTTTCGTCACGGTTCAGCGGAAGAGCATTGTTCCAGGGGGTCTGCCGGTATTTTTTGGGATACATTTCTACGTTGACGCCCAACTGTGCCGCAACTTTCTGCAGCTGGCAGTTGCCGTTCCGGGGACAGGCGGGGCAGTTGCAGTTGTGCTGGGATAAAATCAGTTCGACATTTAAGCGGCGCGCCATACGGACTTTTTCGGAGCGGGTGAAGATTTCCATCCCTTCCCGCACTTTGGTATTGCAGGAGGAAACCAGGCGGTGCTGGCCGGTGACCTCAACCAAACAGACACGGCAGGCGCCGATTTCATTCAGGCCTTCCAGATAACAAAGGGTCGGGATGGTGATGCCGTTTTCCCTTGCAGCCTGCAGGATCGTGCTGTCATCCCGGACCTGTAATTTTTTTCCATCTAAAATAATGTTTACCATGGTAAATGACCTCCCTGTTTTAAGGCACCGAGGCCAAATTTATCACAACGCAGGCAGCGCAGCGCTTCCTGTTTCGCTTCCGTTTCGGAAAGCCCGAAGCCTACCGCCTGGAAATCCTGTTTCCGGGTTCCGGCCTCCCTTTCTTTTATATTACACCTTCCGCAGGGCTTGCGGTCAATAAAATGAGGTGAGGCGCCTTTTACACCAAAGTCAAGCTTATGGCTGAAGCCAAGATAAGAATCTATATTGATCGCGGCCACCTTGCCTGCGGCAATGGAGCGGATCAGGGTAGCGGGGCCGGTTACGCAGTCGCCGCCGGCGAAAATGCCGTTTATACCGGAAACGGAACCGTCGGCTAAGGCGACGATGACACCGCGGTTTACAGGGATACCCTGCTGGCTGAACCGCTGCCACTCAATATCCTGGCCGATGGCAGAAATGATAAGATCGCAGGGAAGCACAAGAGGCGGCTCCGGCGCATCGTAGGGTTTCGGTCTTCCGTTTTCGATGGGGCCGGCAATTTGGGGACGCAGGGCCAGCGCCTTTACGTTCCCTTTTTCGTCTGTTTCCACATGATCCGGTGCATACAGCTGAAGCAGTTCGCAGCCCTCTGCGATGGCACCGTCGATTTCTTCATCCAGTGCAGGCATATCTGCACGGCTGCGGCGGTATGCGATATAGACCTTTTCCGCGCCCAGGCGTACGGCAGTGCGGGCGGCATCCATGGCAACGTTACCGCCGCCTACGATCACCACTTTCTTTCCAGTAAGGTCCGGGGCATTGTCATAGCCAACATCCCGCAGTATGCTTATGGCGGGGATGACCCCTGTGCTGTCTTCGCCTGGGATCCTCATCTTTTTAGAGGTGTGGGCCCCAAAGGAAAGATAAACGGCATCGAATTCTTTACGCATATCTTCCAATGTAAAGTCTTTGCCCACGGAAACACCGAAGCGGGTTTTTATTCCGGTGGACAGGATGTGGTTTATATCGCTGTCAAGATATTTGCGCGGCAGACGGTAGGCAGGAATGCCGTAACGCAGCATGCCGCCCAACTGGTTCAGGCGTTCCATGATGGTGACCTGGTGGCCCATCAGCTGTAAGTAGTAGGCAGTTGTCAGACCTCCGGGTCCGCCTCCCACGATGGCGATCTTTTTGCCGGTTTCCGGCAGCCGTTCCGGGGCCGGCACCGCTTCAATATGCTCTGCAGCAAACCGTTTCAGTCCGCAGATATTGATAGCATCATCTATCATATTGCGGCGGCAGTTGCCCTCACAGGGATGCTCGCATACAAACCCGCAGGACGCAGGGAACGGGTTGTCCTTGCGAATTAAGCGGATCGCGTCATCATAGCGTCCGTCGGCGATCAGGGAGATGTAGCCCGGTATATCGATATGGGCCGGGCAGGCTACGCGGCAGGGAACCGGCTGGTTTTGATGCGTCAGGCAGGCATGGTTCACGATATGTTCCTGATAGTCGTCCGCAAACGCGGCAAGGCTGTTCAGCACAAGTTCGCCGGCACCGTAACCGATAGCGCAGTCCGCGGAAAGGAAAATACTTTTCGCTGTTTTCCGCAGTACTTCCAGATCTTCCGGTTGGGCCTCATAATCCAGGATCTTTTCCAGCAGGTCTCCCATCGTTCCCAGGCCGATACGACAGGGAACGCATTTGCCACAGCTCTGGGTGTGGCACATGCGTACAAAGGAGAGCGTGGTGTCCAGCGGACAGATTCCGCCGGGGCTGGCTTCCAGACGCCCTTCCATGGCCTGGTACATTGCGTCAAGAACTTTTTTTGATTTCTCGGGAATGTCCAGTGTAGTTTTGCTCATGATGATTACCTTCCTCAATGTATATAAGCAGCATTTTGAAAACTCGCTGCTTTCGCTGATATAGTATATCATATTTTAAAAAAATCACAAAATATAATATACGTCTTTTGATGAAAGGGGCAGGGCGAAAAATTTTCCGCGAAAAACTGTAAAGTTTTTTACAAAAATGATTGACAATTACGTGAAGAAATGCTATTATGACTTCGCTGTCAAAAATGGCAGCAGCTGTTATGCGTTTCCGGAGTTTTTAAAGAAAATGCAAAATCGCTAAAAAAGTAGTTGACAAGAACAAAAAGTTGTTGTAAACTAATCAAGTCGTCGAAAGACGAAGGAACCTTGAGAACCGAATAACGAACCAGATGAATGTGCGGGCCGGATTCCTGAAAAGGGAACGGCCTAACGTCAAAAAA